>JALQUQ010000661.1 GCA_023263735.1 Paracoccaceae bacterium
TTTGGTGCGCATCAAAACCGCGAAAAATCCCTGACAGCCCGGGATAGAACCCTAGCGAGGTATGCCATGCCACAACAACAAGAGAAGCGAGCCCTCTTGCGCTTTCCAGACCATTGATCTTCTTGCTGGAATTTTCCATTCGCTCACTGCGGGTTTTATCATTGTCTGCATATATCGATAGTCGAACTGGGCCATCGATAAAGAGGCCCTATACGTTAGAAATTTATTATTTCCGTTGCGGCCATTACCGCCTGCAGGTTCCGGCCCGTTAAAATGACTGCCTCATTGACGCATTCGAGGGGGCAGACAGGAGGGGGCGCGGGATGTTTTAAATCATCCCGATCGGCCCAGACCGGGCCATGCTTTTTGCACAGTGATGGGGCGAAAAAAAGGCGCCCCCCTTGGTCAGAAGGGCCGCCCATCTTGGGATCTCTCGGGATTTGGAAACCGGAGGTCTTTGCCGGTTTCCGTCGGTCTTGGGGCGACGGGCCGTCAGGCGGGCGCGCGCGCCGCCTCTGCGATGATTTCGATCAGCATGGCGGCGGATATCGCGCCGGGGTCGGGGTGACCCAAAGAGCGCTCTTGCAATCGTTCTGCACGGCCCATCCGGGCGATCATGTGGCTGGTGG
>JALQUQ010000662.1 GCA_023263735.1 Paracoccaceae bacterium
GAAGGTGTCGTAGTTGACCTTGATGCCGGTTTCCTGCTCGAAGGCGGCAATCATGCCCTCCGGAATGTAGTCCGGCCAGTTGTAGATGTTGAGGACCTTCTCCTCGGCGGCAACCGGAGCCGGCGCGGGCGCCTGAGCCACCGGCTCCTCCTTCTTGCCACAAGCCGCCAGGGCAGCGACCGCAACGGTCGCCAGCAACAGAACACGTTTTTGCATCATTTTTCCTGTTTCAGGTGATCGGTGGTCCAGGCCATGGCCTGACCGGCAAGGCCTTGCATTTCCCGTGCCAGGCATCTCGGGACATTGTAGTCAAAGGGTCGCTGGAAAACCGCGCACTCCTCGTGGCACCCGGGGGTATCCCGGGTCGATTTCTGTACCCCTGGGGGGTATTTATCCGTGCTTTCCAAGCCAATCGAGCCTTGCATGGGCCGGATGGCCTCTCATCGGACTTTCTTGCTATTACTTATTATTGAGTTTTGAAAAATAGTCGTAGTAGTAGAGGGTGGCACAACTCTGTGGATAAGTAGTTTTTCAGGAAAAATATCAGAATCTTGCACAATTTAAAACCCTGTGGGTAACTGCTGTTCTGTGGACATCCCTGGGTATAGCAACTTCCGGC
>JALQUQ010000663.1 GCA_023263735.1 Paracoccaceae bacterium
TGACGTTGTTGATCACGGTGGGCTGGCCGAACAGCCCTTGCAGCGCGGGCAGCGGTGGCTTGGCGCGCACGACGCCGCGCTTACCCTCGAGGCTTTCCAGCATGGCGGTTTCTTCGCCGCAGACATAGGCACCGGCCGCCATGCGCACTTCCAGCCGAAAGGCCTTGTCACTGCCAGCCACGCGGTCGCCGAGCCAGCCGGCGGCCATCGCTCGTTCAATTGCCTCGCGCAGGGTGGCGACGGCATGGGGGTATTCGGAGCGAACGTAGATGTAGCCCTGGGTGGCCCCCACCGCAAGACCGGCAATCACCATGCCTTCGATCAGCATGTAGGGGTCGCCTTCCATCACCATGCGATCGGAGTAGGTACCCGAATCGCCTTCGTCGGCGTTGCAGACGATGTATTTCTGTGTGGCTTCAGCCTGTGCCACGGTCCGCCACTTGATACCGGCTGGAAACGCAGCGCCACCGCGCCCACGCAGCCCCGAATCCAGTACATGCTGCACGATATGCAGCGGCTCCATGCCCAGTGCCTGCTTCAGGCCCTCCCAGCCGCCATGGTTTTCGTAGTCTGCCAGGCTCAAGGGGTCGGTCACGCCCATGCGTGCGAAGGTCAGCC
>JALQUQ010000664.1 GCA_023263735.1 Paracoccaceae bacterium
AACCAATTCAACTTCAGCCCCTGCAAGTGACTGGTTAGCGGCCACCACATCAAATTTTTCATCATTGGGTTTTAAGATTGCAGAAGAAAGATTAATTTTTTGAATAAGGACATCGTAAATAGTTTGTTTAATTTCTTTTTTTAAAATGCCTGATGCAGAAGTCGCATTACCCTGAGGATCAAGATCAATTAAAAGTACTTTTTGTTTTTTAGCTGCAAGCGCAGAAGCCAAATTAACAGTCGTTGTGGTTTTACCCACTCCACCTTTTTGATTTGATACTGCAAAAATTTTCAAAATATATCCTTAAGCCTTATTATGAATTCTAACCAAATACCGCTCGGCTTCTAAATAAGGGACGGTGATAGGTTCAACTTCAAATGCTTTATCTAGTTTTTTAAGATCTTCTGTCATTATTTTTTTACTTTTCATAATCAACCATGCGCCTTGCTTGCTTATCAAATGTTGAGTTAACGAGATAAATTTTTCAACCTCACTAAATGCCCTTGAGACAATCATATCAAATGGGTTTTTAACTCTCAGATCCTCCACCCTGCCATGAATAACCTCAACATTACTTAGCTCAAGCTCAAGCACGGCTTGCTTCATAAAAGATGTTT
>JALQUQ010000665.1 GCA_023263735.1 Paracoccaceae bacterium
AGGCATGCGCGAATGCAGCAAGCCCACCATCACGCCGGGCAAGGCCTCGCTCAGTTCGGCATGTGTGGCGGTGGCGTTGGTCAGGTCCAACACCTCGCTCTCTTCAATCAAGGGGCAAACCCAGTACACCTGACGGCCCTGCGTCAATTGCGCGGCAATGCGTTCGATCACATCGTCGCGCCGCGTGTCGGATATCACCCGCGTCACCACCGGTGTGCGCCCAGGTGGCAACTCGTCGATGATGGACACATCCAGATCGGCGTAATAGCTCATGGCCAGGGTGCGCGGAATGGGCGTGGCACTCATCATCAGCATGTGCGGCTCCATGTCTGCGGCCTGCATCTTGCTGCGCAAGGCCAGACGCTGCGCCACGCCAAAGCGGTGCTGCTCGTCAATCACGGCCAGCGCCAGCCGCGCGAACTGCACCTGCTCCTGAATCACCGCATGGGTGCCCACCACCAGCTGCGCCTGACCACTGGCAATGCGGTCGAGCATGAGCGTGCGCTCTTTCTTTTTCTGACTACCGGTGAGCCAGGCCACTTGCACGCCCAGAGGCTCCAACCAGGCCACCAACTTGCTGAAGTGTTGCGCGGCCAGAATTTCGGTGGGCGCCATC
>JALQUQ010000666.1 GCA_023263735.1 Paracoccaceae bacterium
TTTCTTGATGGCGCGCTCCACCGTATCCTTAGGCATGGACACTTTGCGGGCCTGCTCCAGCACCATGCGCAAGCGGGCATTGGCGTTGGGGTCAGCGCCATTGCGCGCGGCCATCATCAGGTCTTTGGCGAGGCGGCCAAACAATTTGCCGCGTGCATCGGCGGCTTGCGCCTTGCCTTTGGCTTTCCACTGTGCGCCCATGCTGTATTCCTTGATTTATTGCAGACGGCTGCGGTGACGCGCAATTTGCGCCTTGACCTGGGCCGGGGCGGTGCCGCCGAGCGTGTTGCGCGCCTCCAGTGAGCCGCGCAGGCTCAGGCAGTGGTACACATCGTTGTCGATGGCCGGGTGAAAGCCCTGCAGCACGGCCAGTGGCAATTCTGAGAGGTCGCAGTTGTGGCTGGTGGCGGCCTTGACGGCATGGGCCACCGTCTCGTGCGCGTCGCGGAAGGGCAGGCCCTTCTTGACCAGGTAGTCGGCCAGATCGGTGGCGGTGGCGTAGCCTTTTTTGGCGGCGTCTTCCATGGCCTGCGCGTTGACGGTGATGCCGCCTTCCTTGGTGCCGGTGGCGGGGTTGAGTTGACCGCCCACCATCTCGCAGAAGATGCGC
>JALQUQ010000667.1 GCA_023263735.1 Paracoccaceae bacterium
TACAGGTTGGAAAGCTACTTGTGGGTTATCAGAAGCTTTCTCCATCTCATTGAATGTAGAAAGTGAACTAGACAATCCAGCGATTCCTTCTTTTCTTTCATTATCTCCCTCAAAAGTTTCTTCAGAAGAATAATATCTATCAATACGTAACCAGTGCATATCACGGCTTCTTCTTACCTCAGACTTACCTACAACTGGTACGTTGTTTTCAGCGTGACAAGAAATAACACAAGCACCACAACCTGTACAAGCATTTAAATCAATAGATAAATTAAAGTGATGTCCAGTAGAACGATCAAAAGATTCCCATAAATCTACAGTTGTAGATTCAACTTCTTTGTGATCTAAAGATACTTTTGGAGTAGGATTCCACTCTTTAGAATCTTTAGTATTAAATATCTCCAAAGAAGTTTCTTTAATGATATCTCCTCTGCCCATCAATGTTTTTTGACCTTGAACACAAGCAAACTCATGTTCACCACTAGCTTGAATTAATGTTACAGCCTGAACATCATTAAAACCTTTATATAATGAGTAAGCATTAACACCTACTTGCATTTCTTCTTTTAAAGCCGCTTTACGCCCATAACCTAAAGCTAAACCAACAGT
>JALQUQ010000668.1 GCA_023263735.1 Paracoccaceae bacterium
ATGACGGTGGCGGGCCGGCGGCCCGACTTGAAGTCGAGCAGGGCCGCGGCCATGGCTTCGCGCCCGGCGCCGGCCAGCGGGGGCATGGCGGAGCCGGCGCGGCCCTGGCTGGCGTGGCAGCCGGTGCAGGCCGCGGCCCAGCCCCTGACCTGCAGCGGATCGAAGGGCTGGGCATGCACAGACCCGGCCGCGGCCAGCAGGGCGATCAGGCGGAGGGACGCGATCATGACAGGCTCTGCCGAGACAGGAACGGACAGGCTGGAGTCTGGCGCTGCGCCATCATGCCGCCTGTCCCGTCAGTTGCAGGAAGGCGGCTTCCAGGTCGGCAGCACCGGTAAGCGCCAGGCAGGCCGGGATGTCGCCGTCGAAGCGCACCCGGCCGCGATGCAGCACCAGCACCCGGTCGGCCACGCCGAACACGGCATCCATGTTGTGTTCGGTGTAGAGCACTGTCACACCGCTGGCCGCCACCCGGCGCACCAGCGCCATCATGTCGGCGCGTTCGGCTGGGGCCAGCCCGGCGGCCGGTTCGTCGAGCAGCAACAGGCGTTCGCCTTGCTCTGGCAGACCCGCCAATGCCATCGCCAGTTCGAGCCGCTTTTT
>JALQUQ010000669.1 GCA_023263735.1 Paracoccaceae bacterium
ATGGCGCACCTGAATTACGAAGAGGCGAAAGCAGCTTACAACGAGGTCAACGGCATGGTCAATGGAATTCTTCCTCCTTTCAACGAAGTCTTTAATGAAGGCGACATCAACAAAGACTAAATCCTGGATGAGGAAGAGATCGCGAAACTCATCGAGAAGGCCTACTATTTGAGTTTGAACAACCAGCCTCAGGGTCAGCCTCAGCCATCTGGTCCGGACTTCCATCAATTCGCCCGTGATCTGATGAACAGGTACAACTTTGACACCGACTTCGAGCACCTGAATCTCGAAGAGGCGAAAGGTGGTTACGACGAGGTCAACAGTATGCTCAATGGAGTTCTTCCTCCTTTCGAAGAGGTCTTTAATGAAGGCGACATCAACAAAGACTAAGTCCTGGATGAGGAAGAGATCGCCCATCTCCTCGAGAAGGCCTACTACGAGTATATGAGTGTCCCACAGACACCGGACTTCCACTACATCGCCCGTGATTTGATGAACAGGCACAACTTTGATACCGACATGGCGCACCTGAATTACGAAGAGGCGAAAGCAGCTTACAACGAGGTCAACGGCATGGTCAATGGAATTCTTCCTCC
>JALQUQ010000670.1 GCA_023263735.1 Paracoccaceae bacterium
CGCCGCGTGATGGCCACGGCCTGTTCGCTGCGTTTATCAAGGCAGCTATCGAGCACCAGAACAAATAATAAAACCGGCATAACAACCCGACCGCTTGCGGTCGGGTCTGTGGACCGATTTGCCTAATTTCTTATGGAGAACCCTCATGGCGAAGATTGTTGATATCAAGGCACGTGAAGTGCTGGACTCTCGCGGCAACCCAACGGTTGAAGCGGACGTTACTCTGGAAGGTGGTTTTTTCGGTACTGCGTGTGCTCCGTCTGGTGCATCTACCGGTACTCGTGAAGCTCTGGAACTGCGTGATGGCGACAAGAGCCGTTACCTGGGCAAGGGCGTACTGACTGCAGTAGCGAACGTCAACGACATCATCAAGCCTGCCCTGATTGGTATGGATGCCCTGGACCAGCGCGCGCTGGACACTGCCATGCTGGAACTGGACGGTACTGAAAACAAGTCCAAGCTGGGCGCCAACGCCATTCTGGCGGTATCCCTGGCAGCAGCCAAGGCAGCCGCAGCGGCCAAAGGCGTTTAGCTGTACGTTCACATCGCTGACATCAACGGCACTCCAGGCGTGTACTCCATGCCGGT
>JALQUQ010000066.1 GCA_023263735.1 Paracoccaceae bacterium
CATTTCATGACCTGATCGGCGGCCTGACGCAAAAGGATCCGCCCCACTTCGGTCGAACCGGTAAAGGTCAGCTTCCGCACCAGATGGTTTTCGCAGAATTCCTTGCCGATATCCGACGACCGGATCGAAGTGATGACCGAGAAGATCCCCTTTGGCAGGCCCGCGCGTTCGCCCAAGACGGCCATGGCAAGGGCCGACAGCGGGGTTTCGGCGGCGGGGCGGGCGACAAAGCCGCAGCCAGCGGCCAGCGCGGGGCCAACCTTGCGCGCGATCATCGCATTGGGAAAGTTCCACGGCGTGATCGAACCCACCACGCCGATCGGCTGTTTGATGACAGTCAGACGCTTGTCACGCTGGTGGCCCGGAATGGTTTCGCCATAGTTCCGCTTGGCCTCTTCGCCAAACCATTCGATAAAGCTCGCCCCATAGGCGATTTCGCCTTTGGCCTCGGCCAAGGGTTTTCCCATTTCGGCGGTCAGGATCTTGCCCAGATCGTCCTGATTTTCCATCATCAGGTCGAACCATTTGCGCAAGACGGCCGCGCGCTCTTTGCCGGTGCGGGTGGCCCATTCCTTCATCGCCGTGTTTGCGGCGTCGATGGCGCGGGCGGTTTCGGCCCGGCCAAGGTTGGGCAATTGGCAAATGACATCGCCGCGGGCGGGGTTCGTAACTTCAAACGTGGTGCCATCGTCGGCATCGACCCATTCGCCCGCCACATAAGCCTTGGTGACCAAGAGCGACGGGTCCTTGAGGATCGAGGAAAGATTGGTGACGGAATCGAGCATGAGGGGCCTCCCATTTCGGCTGCACACATGCAAAGCATGGTGGGGCGGAACTGTCCAGTTCAGCGGGAGACCTATCAAGCTTTTTGATCAAAAGGGCAGCCATGTTCGACGTTGCAGAGATGGATCGCGCCTATATGAACGCCGCCTTTATCGCGGATGGCGCGAATTATCCGGCAAAGTGGACATCCGAGGCGGCGCGGTTCCGGGCTCAGATGGGCGCTCGGGCCCGATTGGATCAACGGTTTGGGTCTGGGGAGGCGGCGCTTTTCGATCTGTTCCTGCCCGATCAGGCCCCCAACGGCCTTTTGGTCTTTCTCCACGGCGGATACTGGATGGCCTTTGGTCGGCAAGATTGGTCCCATCTGGCGGCAGGCGCGGTGCAGCGCGGGTGGGCCTGTGCCCTGCTTGGCTATCCTCTGGCCCCACAGGCGCGATTGGCCGAGATGACCCAGCATATCGCCGCAGGCTTGGCGCATTTGCGCGGATTGGGATTGGGCCCGATTGTGGTGACGGGGCATTCCGCCGGGGGGCATCTGGCGGCGCGGATGGCGACGCTGGACTGCGGGGTCCGCCGCGTGGTGCCGATTTCGCCCCTGTCGGATTTGCGGCCCCTGCGGTTGACCCAGATGAACGCCACCCTCCAGATCGACGCGGCCGAGGCCCAGTCAGAAAGCCCCGCGCTTTTGGCGCGCAGGCCAGAGGTTGACTGCCATGTCTGGGTGGGCGGGCAGGAACGGCCTGCCTTTCTGTGGCAGGCCCGCACGCTGTCGGAAAACTGGAATTGCCCGTGGACGGTTGCGCCCGGGCGACATCATTTCGATGTCATCGACGATCTGGCGCAACCGAACAGTGATCTGGTCGAAATTTGTCTGGGCGGGTTATAGGCCAGAGTCGAACCGCGCCAATTTTGCCAGATCCATGGTTTCCATGAATTTGACCAGATGAACGGTTTCGCGGCCTGTCACCTGCACATAGATCCGATTATCGATCAGGGCCGAGATGCCGTTTTCCTGATCAAGAAACTTGTATCCCTGAATTTCGACAACCTTGCCCATCATCGACAGCATCTGCTCATTGCCAAACATCTGAAGCATGGGAAGAACGATGGGGGAATCTACCGTGATGTTCAGCGACATCGTGTTTCCGTCGGCATCGTAATACGAGGCCTCAACCCCGGCACCGCCGCCCGCGAATTGCAGGTTGGCGGTGAAATCGGGGGTGACGTTGCGCGTCAGGCCGTCGCCTTCGGCGGGGATCAGCGCCTCAAGCAGTGCGCCCTGTTTCAGGAAAATGGCCTTGCGCGCGTCGTTCAGGTGGGAGGACGCCGTTTTCAGATCCCCCGTCTCGGCAGCGGTAGAGGCAGCCGACAGGGCGTCAGCGATTTCATCGGCTTTCACGCTGGTCGCGCCGACGGTCAGGGCGGTTGCCGAGAGAAGGGAGAAGAGAAGATGTTTCATTGAATGGCCCGGTCAAAATGATTGTGACCGTAATCTAGCCATGGGAGCGGGCAGTTCAATGGGCGGGGAAACGCCCTGTCCCCGCGGAAACACCGGTTCAGGAGTTGGCGTGCATCCGTTCAATATAGATGCGCATTTCTTCGGCTTCGGCGCGCGCGTCGCGCAAGCCTTCCATAGCCGCGCGCAATTCGGCCTCGGTCTGGGCGATCTGGTTGTTCAGTTCGCTTTCGCGCTGCTCCAGATACATGATCGCCTGATCGCGCGTTTCTTCGGCCTCGTGCAGCATCTGGCTCAGCCGATCCATTTCGCCCATGTCCCCCCCCGCGACGCGGGTAAAGCGGTGCATCAGCCAATAGGAAAACCAGCCCAAGGAAAACGCCGCCATCAGAATGATGGCAGTCACGAGGATAAAGGCGGTTCCATCCATGGGTCTTGATCTCTTGGCAAATCAGCCGTCGCGCGCGGGGCGCTGCCGGGGGCGTTTGGTTGCTTCGGTGGGTGCCACGGATGGGCTGTCATCGCCAGTAAAATCGGGCGCGGCAGTGTCATCTTGGGGCGGTTCTGTTGCAACTGGGTCGGCGTCTTCTGCCGGGGCAGGCTCGGCAGGAGGGGGCGCGTCGGCGGATGCGGGCGCGGCTTCGGCGACGGGCGCGGCCTCGGCCAACGGGGGCACAGCCGGGGCAGGATCGGCCGAGGGGCGAACGAATTCGATCCGGCGGTTTGCCTCCCGGCCCTCTTCGGTGCCATTGTCGGCGATCGGATGATCTTCGCCATAGCCCTTTGCCGTCATCGCCGAGACATCGACGCCACGGCCCTGCAAGGCCAACAACACGGCTTCGGCCCGCGCTTGGCTCAGCGCACGGTTGCCACCGTCTGACCCTTGGCTGTCGGTATGCCCGGAAATTTCCAACTGAAGCGCACCGCAGTTTTCCAGCGCCTGTGCCAGCGCATCCATGATCGGTGCGGCGCTTCCATCGATTTCTGCCGAACCGGGGGGGAAGACGATTTTCGATTTGGCGACGACCGCGGCAATCTTTTCGACACATTCTTCGGGCGTGGGCAGGGCGGCCAGCGGGTCCAGTGCCTCGTCATAGGTGACCTTGACGCGGAATGTCTGACCTTGGCCCAGCTTGTCGGAAAGGATCTGCGACACGCGGGCCGGGGCATCCTGCGATCCCGTCAAACCCGCCACCTCGACCGAGTCGGGCCGCACGATCAAAGATCCGGTTTCCAACAGCGCAAGGGATTCAAGCCCGGCCAACACGCGCACCGGCCAACCATCCGGCAGCGTTTCGTCCAAACGGGTCGCGACATAAACCTTATCCGCCCCAAACCGCGCCTTGGCATAGCTGTCAACAGCACTGCGCAGGCGTTCATCGGTCAGGCGCCCGCGAATTTCGATGCGCCCTTTGTCGCCCAAAGTGGCCAAGAATTCTGCCGGGCCAGCCGATTGATCGGCCTTGCGCTCCAGCTTGGCATCCAGCGAAAACACGGCGGGAAGGGCCGATTGCAATTCGCCGACCACCTGATCGAAATCGGATTGAGAAACGGTTGGCGCCGCAACCAGCGAAATATCGGCATCGGAAAAGGTGACCGTCGCATCGCCCAGTTTCGCCACCGCGTCAATCGACTGGCGCACCGCCTCGGCCCACCGGGGAGAGGGGACGCCCAGACCAAGGGTGCACGAGACCTTGCCCAAGGTTCCCGCCGACGCACCCGCCGACAGGATTTTGCGCCGCGCGTCATCGGTATCGGCCGAGCAGGCGTCGAACCTTGCGCCCTGACCGTCTTTGACAAAGCGCAGGGTAAAGGGGGTCAAGACCGGGCGCGGGGCTGAAATGTCGATGGCAATCGGCACGCCTTCGGGCTTTTCCCGGGCCAATTCGCTTTCCAGTCGGCGCTGTTCCGTATCGCTATCGGCGATTGCATTGACCGTGATGCCATCGACCGCCACCGAAATCTTGGACCGTGTCAGGGACTGCAGCGCCGTCAGACCAAAGTCATAAGCCGCGGCCCATTCGGCAGGGGGCGGAAAATCGGCGGTTTCCAGCATGTCAGACACGCCGTCCTGCCCGATCAAGGAAATCGCGGCATTGCGCAGCTTTTCAACCTCGGTTTCGCTGGGCAAAAGACCGATCAGCTGAATCCCGTCATCGTTGCGCAGCATCTCAATCGAAAAGCGCGGGGCTTCGATGGCCGAAACCGGGGCCACATCCACCAAATCGCGGATTCGGCCCGAACGAACGACCGTGCCCGCCAGATTGACGGCCCGGAATCGCGCCGCTTCGTCGGGGGCCTGCCCGGACAACCGCACCTGAAGCCCGTCGGTCGAGACGGTGACCCAAGTGATGCCTTGGGACAAAAGCGCCGATGTGACGGCCTGTTGCGACCGCGCCTCGATCACGGTCGCCGCGCCCCAAGCGGTCAGCAACGACACGGTCCCCGCAGCCGCAAAAAGCCCGACCGCAGCAAAGGCCGACCGAAGATCGGTTCCGAGTTTCATCATCAGACGTTTTGGCAAACGGTCACCCTGACTGCAGAAGTTCGGCACTGACGTCCGATTGTTGCAAGCTGATTGCATCCATAAGGAGGGACCGCAGGCTTATCAATCACATGAGCGCCGCGACGGCAAGAAACAGCGCAGGCAGCATGCCGGCGTTCCGATTTTCCCGAAAGATGCGCAGGCAAGAGGCCGGGTCATCGATATCAAGTTGGGTCATCTGGCGCACCATATGCCATCCAAAGGCCCATGCCCCTGCCAAAGCGATCACCATCTGAAGCGGATTGTGGCGCGGCAAAAGCGCCAGAATGACGGCCATGCCCATGCTGAGAACCGCGCCCACTAGAAAGAGGCGCAGCCACCGTGCGGTTTGGTTGCCGAACAGGCGCGCGGTCGATTTGACCCCGATCAGGGCGTCATCCTCTTTGTCCTGATGCGCGTAGACGGTGTCGTAGAACAGCGTCCAGAAAATGCCCGCGAGATACAGAAAGATGGCGGCGGGGGGCAGGGTGCCCGCATGCGCGGCCCAAGCCAAGAGCGCCCCCCAGTTGAAGGCCAGCCCCAGAAACACCTGCGGCCACCATGTAAAGCGTTTGGCAAAGGGGTAGATCGCCACCAGCAGCAGCGACCCAACGCCCAAGGCGATGGCAATGTCGTTGTAGGAAAACAGGATCATGGCGGCGATCACCGCCTGAAACGCCATCCAGATCACGGCACCCCGCACCGTCACCTGACCCGAAGGCAGCGGGCGGGATCGCGTGCGCGCCACTTGGGCATCAAAGTTGCGGTCGGAAATATCGTTCCATGTGCATCCCGCGCCCCGCATCAAGAAGGCCCCGGCAAAGCACGAGACAGCCAGCCAAAGATCCCACAGCTTGAACGCATCGACAGCCGCCGAGAGGGTCAGCCCCCAGACGCAGGGAATGAACAAGAGCCACGTCCCGATCGGGCGGTCGGCACGAGACAGACGCAGATAGGGCCGCGAGGGGGACGGTGCGTATTTATCGACCCAATTGTCCTTGGGCGCATCGCTGACGCGATCCGAAGGATTGGCCGACAATTCGACCTCTGGCGTTTCCGGGTTTTGAGACATAGCTATATACCATGGATGCGAAGGTCAGACTTTTTGTAAATCAGCCGCTGGGTTCAGGGCAAGCCGTGGACGTGGGCCCCGAGCAGGCAAATTATCTCTTTTCGGTGATGAGGCTTGTTCCCGGCGCCACTGTTCGGCTGTTCAATGGTCAGGACGGCGAATGGATAGCCCGGGTTGAGTTGGCGAGCAAAAAGCGCGGCGTGCTGATCTGCGAACGGCAAAACGGCCCGCAGGTTTCGCCACCCGACCTGTGGCTGCTGTTCGCGCCCATCCGCAAGGAACGCACGAATTTCGTTGTGGAAAAGGCTGTTGAATTGGGCGTTGCGCGTGTGATCCCCGTGATGACGCGCTTTACCAATTCGGAACGGTGGCGGCAGGACAAGCAATTGGCGCATGCGGTCGAAGCGGCGGAGCAGTGCGGCGCGACCTTTGTGCCCCAGATCGACGATGTGGCGCATCTGGACCGGATTTTGGCAAACTGGCCGCCAGAGCGGGTGCTGTATTGGGCCGATGAAAGCCGGGCAGGGCAGCCGCACGGTTTTTCCGGTCCGACAGAGTCGGGGGCGGCGGCCATTCTGATCGGGCCCGAGGGGGGATTTTCTGATGAGGAAAAGACCCTTTTGAACAGTTTGCCCTTTGTGCGCCCCTTCAGTCTGGGGCCGCGAATCCTGCGGGCGGAAACGGCGGCCGTAGCGGCTTTGGCCCTGTGGCAAAACGCGATGGGAGATTGGACATGATCCGTGCCGAAGCCCGCGCGCATCTTTGGCGTTGGCGCGAAGTTTTGTTGGGGGCTGCCATCATTGGCTTTGGGCTCTGGATTGCTGCGCCCGGCGGCTATGTGCTGGTGCCCCTCGGCTTGGCGGTGGCCAGTCTGGGGTTGGGCTTTGTGGTGCTGGGCCTGCGGCGGTTGCGCTTTGTGGGGGGCGGTTTCGGCCCCGGTGTCGTGACTGTCGATGAAGGCGAAGTCTCTTATATGGGGCCGCAGGTGGGGGGCTTTATCAGCCTGTCGGATCTGGCCGAGCTGCGGCTGATCACGCTGCGCGGCAAACGGATGTGGCGGCTGAAACAGACGGATGGTCAGGCGATCCTTGTGCCCTTGGATGCGGCGGGGGCCGATGCGCTGTTTGATGCGTTCTCTCAATTGCCCGGGTTGTCGTCGGCCAGTCTGGTGGCCGCAATCGATGCCAAGGCCCCGGTGATCGGCGGCAATGTGGTCGCGGTGCAATCGGCATTTGACCGGGTGGTCTGGATGCGACCGGGGGCCGGCGTTTTGCGTCGCTAGCCTCATCAAGTTTTGTGATGGAAAACCTGTTTCGTATTTCAGTCCCTTGACACAGGTCGCAGCACGCGACACCTCTTTGCAGCACATTGACCCCTGCGTTGACGACGATCGGAGCCTTGCCAAAATGTCTATTCCTCAGTCTGGCGGCGGCCTGATCGAAAATTATGCGCAATTGGCGGGCTTTCTTGAGTCGGGTTGCAAACCGCGCGAGTCGTGGCGCATCGGGACCGAGCATGAAAAATTTGGCTGGCTGACCGATACCCGGAAACCGTTGCCTTACGCGGGCGATCGTTCGATCTCGGCGATTTTTGCCGCGCTGGCCGACAGGTTCGGGTGGTCACCGGTGACCGAGGGCGGAAACGTGATCGGCCTGACCCGCAACGGCGCGAATGTCAGTCTGGAACCGGGCGGGCAGTTCGAACTGTCCGGCGCGCCTTTGGCCAATCTGCACGAATCGGCCGCCGAATTGCGCCAGCATCTGGACGAAGTTGCGGCCGTGACCGGGGCGATGGGCGTGAAATTCATGGGCATCGGTGCCCCGCCGGAATGGTCGTTCGAAGATATGCCCCGCATGCCCAAGGGCCGGTATCGCCTGATGACCGATTACATGGGGCGCGTGGGCACCCATGGCACGCAGATGATGTACCGCACCTCGACCGTTCAGGTGAACCTCGACTTTGCGTCCGAGGCGGACATGGTCAAGAAGATGCGGGTTGCTTTGGCGTTGCAGCCAGTGGCGACGGCGCTTTTTGCCTCGTCTCCGTTCTTTGACGGCGCGCCCAACGGCCACCGGAGCTGGCGCAGCCGCATCTGGCGGTCGCTTGATGCCAGCCGCACCGGCATGTTGCCCTTTGCATTCGAAGATGGCTTTGGCTTTGAACGCTATGCCGATTGGGTGCTGGATGTTCCGATGTACTTTGTCTATCGCGACGGGGTCTATCACAACGCTCTTGGCCAGTCGTTCCGCGATTTCCTGCGCGGGGAATTGCCGGCCCTGCCGGGCGAAAAGCCGACATTGTCGGATTGGGCCGACCATCTGACCACCGTCTTCCCCGAGGCCCGGTTGAAGAAATATATCGAGATGCGCGGCGCCGATGCTGGCGATGAGGCGCATCTGAATGCCTTGCCAGCGTTCTGGGTGGGTCTGATGTACGATCAGACCGCGCTCGATTCAGCTTGGGATCTGGTCAAAGGGCTGGATGCGGACACCCGCGAAGGGTTGCGCGTGGCCGCCTCGGTCAGCGCGTTGCGGGGGGAATATGCCGGGGTCAAACTGATTGATCTGGCGCAGGCGGCTGTCGCACTTGCGCATGCCGGACTGGCGGGCCGTGGGCTGGGCGAGGAAAAATTCCTTGGCCCTCTGATGCAAAGCCTTGCAACGGGCGATGTTCAGGCCGACCGCTGGCTTTCGCTGTGGGAAGGGGAGTGGAACCGCAGTTTCACCCCGATGTACGAAGCGGCCAGCCTTTAAGTCCAAGGCAGCAAAGGGGGGCGATGTGATTGCCCCCTGCATCCCTGTGGCTGGCTTGCCTGCGGCCCTGATAAGGCTGTGGAAAACCCGGTAATTCGGATCAATTCGGCGGCGGATTGGTGAAATGGATCAACCGCTCGCCATCCCATGTGACCGCTAGAATGCAGGGCGCGGCGCCAAAGCTGTCGCAATAGGTGCCATGCATCGCCAAAAGCAGCGTGCGAACCGGTTCCAACTCTTCGCCCTCGGCGACAAAGCGCAGGTCTTGTAGCATCCAACTGCCAGCCATCCAGCTTGAAACCGCGGTGCCGACAATGGCGTGGGTCATTCCGCCGCCCGACCCGCCCAAGGGGCCGCCATTCGGGCCACACCATGCGCCGACTTCGGAAATGATCCAATCGTCGGCGCTGCCATCCCCGGTCAAATCAACCTGCGTTGCCGCGTTTTCAGCCAGTTCCAAGGTCGTGTCCTGGCTTTTGCACCAGGCCGCGCTTTCCGTTGTTGCAAGCGATACCGCCTGATCCATCGTCAGGCCCTCGGCCCAAACGGGAAGGGCCACAGATGCGGCGCAAAGCGCGAGGGGGAATTTCATCCCTTTTTTCCGATCTTCGGTTCGGTTCCAGCGATCATCCGCTGAATGTTGGGGCGGTGCCGAACAAAGATCAAGGCCGCCAGAAAGACGGTCAGCAGGCTCATGTCTTCATGGCCAAGAAGGGTCAGCCAAACCGGAGACAGGGCCGCCGCCACCAGCGCCGACAGCGAGGAAATGCGAAAGATCAGCGCCACGACCAACCATGTCGCACAGGCCGCCAGCCCGGCAGGCCAAGCAAGGGCAAGCAGGGTGCCAAGAAAGGTCGCAACCCCTTTGCCGCCCTTGAACCCCAGCCAGATCGGGAACAGATGGCCCAGAAAGGAAAATCCGGCCGCGATCTGGGCGGCATCTTCGCCCACCATCGCGCGCGCCACCAAAACGGCGATCCCGCCCTTCCCCGCATCAAGGAGCAGCGTCGCCAATGCGGCGGGCTTGTTCCCGGTGCGCAGAACGTTGGTGGCCCCGATATTGCCCGAGCCGATCTGACGCAGATCGCCCAGTCCCATGGCGCGTGTGATCACAATGCCAAAGGGGACGGTCCCCAACAGATAGGACAGCGCCGCTGTGATCAGCAAAAGAACGGGGGCGGAGGTGAAATCAGGCATGGTTTACTCCGCTGCAAAGACCTGTCGTCCGGCGACAAAGGTCGCCAGAACCTTACCCTCCATCCGCGCGCCGTCAAAGGGCGTGTTCTTGGATTTGGACCGCAGGGTAAAGCGGTTCATGACAAAGGGCGTATCGGCGTCAAACAACACCAGATCGGCGGGCGCGCCTTCGGCCACATCCCCCTGAGGCAAGCCCAGACGCCGGGCCGGGTTCAAGGCCAAGGCCCGGAAAAGCTGGGGCATGGTCAAATGGCCAGCATGATACAGCCGCATGGCGGCCGGCAAGATCGTTTCCAACCCCACCGCGCCACTGGCGGCATCTTCAAACGGCAACCGCTTGGACTCTTCGTCCGCGGGGGTGTGAAAACTGCCGATCATGTCGATCAGTCCCGTCGAGACGGCCTCGATCATGGCAAGGCGGTCGTCTTCTGACCGCAACGGCGGCGTGAGTTTGAAAAACGTCCGGTAGTCGCCGACGTCGATTTCGTTCAGCGTCAGGTGATGGATCGAAACCCCGGCGGTGATGTCGAACCCGTTTCCCTTGGCGCGTTCCAGCGCGGGCAGGCTGCGGGCCGTGGTGATCTGGTCGGCATGATAGCGCGCGCCCGTCATCTCGATCAGACCGATATCGCGATCCAGCCCGATCCGTTCCGCCATCGGATGCACGCCCGGAATCCCCCGCAGGCTGGAGAATTTGCCCGAGGTGGCCGCCGCGCCCTTGGACAACCCCGGTTCCTGCGGGTGGCCGATCACCAATGCGCCCAGTGATTTGGCATAGGTCAGCGCGCGGGACAAAACCTTGGTGTCGGTCACGACGTTGGGGGCATCGGTAAAGGCAACGGCCCCGGCATCCAGCAAAAAGCTGATCTCGGTCATTTCGCGCCCCTCGCGCCCTTTGGTCAGGGCGGCCATATGGCGGATGCGCACGGGGCTTGCCTCGGCTGCGCGGCGGGTCACGAATTCCAGAACTTCGGGCGTGTCAATGGCGGGGTGTGTGTCGGGGCGCGCAACGATCGTCGTGACACCGCCCGCCGCCGCCGCCAGACCAGCCGAACGAAAGCTTTCGGTGTGCCGCTCGCCCGGTTCTCCGATCTTGACGCCGATGTCCACGATTCCCGGGGCCACAAACGCCCCGGCCCCATCGATCACCAAGGCCCCCTTGGGCGCGCTTGCC
>JALQUQ010000671.1 GCA_023263735.1 Paracoccaceae bacterium
AGTGCCTCGCTGGTGGCTGATGCCCGTGTCGGGCTGGCCCAACTGACAGCGGCCAGCACCGACTGGCAGGCCGATGCCGCATGGACCGCCAGCGCAAGCGCACTGGCTGGCCAGTGGCGGGACCGCGTGACCCAACTGACGACGGCGCAGCCTGAGGGCGTGCTGCCCTATGACGCCGAAGTCATAGGCGCGGTGCGCGACTCAGCGGCCGATTCGGCAGGAGGCGACGTGGTCGTGTGCGCAGCCGGTACGCTCCCCGCCGAGCTGCACAAGCTGTGGCGAGCGGGGGAGCCGGGCAACTACCACGTTGAATATGGCTTTTCCTGCATGGGCTACGAGATTGCCGGCGCGCTTGGCGTCAAGATGGCCAGGCCGCGTCAGGAGGTGGTCGTCATGGTCGGCGACGGTTCGTACATGATGATGAACTCCGAAATCGCCACCTCGGTGATGCTGGGCCAGAAGCTCATCATCGTGGTGCTCGACAACCGGGGCTACGGCTGCATCCACCGGCTGCAGCGCGCCAGCGGCGGGGCGTGCTTTAACAACATGCTCGACGACTGCCTGCCGCAAGAAGGTGGAGCTGCTT
>JALQUQ010000672.1:0-284 GCA_023263735.1 Paracoccaceae bacterium
CGGACATCGCATTCTCGATCTACGACGGCGACATCAAGGATGGCAGCTCGCCTTGCAGTGACGATGTCTACACCCAGGCGCTGCAGATGTTTGCCCAGATGAGCAAGCCGGTGGTCTACGTGCCCGGCGACAACGAATGGACCGATTGCCACCGCAAGAACAATGACGGCTACGATCCGCTCGAGCGGCTGGATCATCTGCGCAAGGTCATGGTTCCGAGCACCCGCAGCCTGGGCCAGCGGCAGATGGAGCTGACCCGCCAGGGCAGGCTGGGCGAGAAGTTC
>JALQUQ010000672.1:294-583 GCA_023263735.1 Paracoccaceae bacterium
CAACCATCGCGGCATCGAGTTCGTGACGCTCAACGTGCCGGGATCGAACAACAATCTGGTGCTCGACGAGAAGGACTGCAGCCACAAGAGCGTGCGCACCGCCAGCCAGTGCGAGGCGGCCAATGCCGAGCATGCCGAGCGCGATGCCGCCAACATCGCCTGGCTGCGCGAGGGCTTTGCCAAGGCCAGCGCGAGCAAGGCGCGCGGCATCGTGGTGGTGATGCAGGCCGACCCGGGCTTCGATCTGCCCGAGACCGAGCAGATCGATGAGAGCTGGGCCCCCGGTGTC
>JALQUQ010000673.1 GCA_023263735.1 Paracoccaceae bacterium
GCAATCATTGCGTCTCTACTTTGAGAATACAAATTTTAACATAATCGCTCATGTTTAAACAATAGCTTGTCTCACACGTACTAATTTTTCTAATAAGGCCTCCAACTTGTCTAATGGCAACATATTGGCTCCATCAGATTTAGCGATAGCTGGATTTGGGTGTGTTTCGATAAACAAACCATCTGCTCCCACTGCAATAGCAGCTTTAGCGATAGTCTCAATCAATTGAGGCTTGCCACCTGTTACACCAGTTCCTTGATTGGGTTGTTGTAATGAGTGCGTACAATCCATTACTACAGGAACACCATGAGCCTGCATTTCAGGGATATTGCGGTAGTCAACTACCAAGTCACCATAGCCAAAAGAGTTACCACGATCTGTCAAAAACACTTGTGCATTTGGATTTTCGTGCAATACTTTCTCTACAGCAAAACCCATAGAAGGACCCGACATAAATTGTCCTTTTTTGATATTAACTGCCTTGCCTGTCTTGGCAGCAGCAGCCAAAAGGTCTGTCTGACGGCACAAAAATGCTGGAATTTGTAATACATCCACATACGGAGCTGCCATAGCCGCTTCGTC
>JALQUQ010000674.1 GCA_023263735.1 Paracoccaceae bacterium
TACCAACTGGATTGTATAATGTTAAACAGTTTGTATCAGAATGCAACACACAGCTTTTAGGCACTGGAATAACATGTGTTTATCAATCAAATTATTTTAAAATGACATTTGTTTCAACATCATCAATTAGTCTGACATATACAGATATACCACAAATTTTAGGCGTAGCAAGAAACATTAATAATGAATACTTATACCCAGTCGTAGCATCAACTCCAGTTTTCACAATATGGATGCCTAACAGTATTGACATGTCAGGCTCACCATATATTTTTCTCAAATGTAATGACATCTTAGTAAGCAACTTGAACTCATACGGTGATGTTAACAATACATTATGTAGAATACCTGTTAATGTCAATTCAGGTTATAAAATATTCTATAGACCTACTGAAACAACGAAATATTTAGTTAATAACAGTGCCTTTACCTCATTAAGTTTTTATTTAGAAGATGTTTTTAATAATCCTATCATCCCACAAAATGACTTTCAAATGTTATTAAAAATTTCTTACATATACCCGCCAGATGAAAAAAATATAATGATGGGAACACTACTACATCATATAAATACTATAATGC
>JALQUQ010000675.1 GCA_023263735.1 Paracoccaceae bacterium
GCCTCCACTTTCACAATCCACGAAAAGACCACCAGGACGATGGCGGCGGCTAGGAGGGGCTGTCCAATGGACCAGAGCCAGCCCATGCGCGTTTGGGCATAGCGCAACTGCAGGTCGCGTCGCGCAAAGGCCCAGGCGACACTGCGCGCACGCCGAATCTCCGCA
This sequence comes from Paracoccaceae bacterium, assembly GCA_023263735.1. GTDB lineage: Bacteria > Pseudomonadota > Alphaproteobacteria > Rhodobacterales > Rhodobacteraceae > Pseudotabrizicola. The sequence continues at coordinate 166 of JALQUQ010000675.1, forward strand.
GCGCTCCTGCGCCACAACGGGTCTTTTGCGTGAACAGTCGTTACCGATTTACTCATAGCGTAGGGCTTCGATCGGATCCAATCGAGCCGCCTGACGCGCGGGGTACCACCCGGAGACAATGCCAACTAAAACGGAAACGATCAACGCTAAGATCATCCATTTTAAGGGGAAAACCGCAGGAGAATCCATGATTACGGCCATGCCATTGCCGACGGCAAGCCCAAGGACCGTGCCCATCAGGCCTCCGATCAGGGAAACGAGAACGGCTTCGGACAGGAATTGTAAGACGATGATGCGCTGGTTGGCGCCTAGAGCTTTGCGGGTGCCGATCTCGCGGGTGCGTTCGGTCACGGAGACGAGCATGATGTTCATGAGCGCTACGGATGCCCCCAGCAGGGTGATAAAGCCGATGAGGG
>JALQUQ010000676.1 GCA_023263735.1 Paracoccaceae bacterium
AGGCTGACGCCAAACCGCTTGTATTCGATCGAGGTGGTGCCCAGGCCCTGGCTGATCGGGATCGGATATTCTCCGCCAGCCAGGAAATCCGCGGTTTCGCCCGACAGCGCGGTCAGGTTCGGTTCGGACAAGGTGGTCACCAGACCGGCCTGTTCGCCCATGTCCAGCGCGCCCAGAACGTCCATCCCGAGCAGCTTGCCGGCCCCGGCCAGGGTGGTTCCCGTGGCCACGCCGCTGACCGTGGTCGCGTCGATTTCCATCATCTTGCCAGGATTGGCCAGGTCCGGAACCCAGATCTTGGGCTGATTGCCCACGCCGGTTACCGTGCCGGGGCGGAAGGTGCTGGAGAACGAACGGCCCTGGCTGACCCCGAACTGGAACCCGCTGCTGGCGTCACCCGTGGTCCAGTTCATCCCGATATCGCGCACCAGGGTGCGGCTGACCTCGGCAAATTTGACGTGCAGATTGACTTGCAACGGGGTGGCCATCTTGAGCCGCGTGACGACGTTCGCTTCCTTGCCGACGAAAGCGGAAACCAGGCGTTGCGCTTCGGCGGCGTCTTCCGGCGCGGCTACCGTTCC
>JALQUQ010000677.1 GCA_023263735.1 Paracoccaceae bacterium
TGAAACCAGGGGCGACGCAGTTGACCGTGATGTTGCGGCTACCCAATTCGCGGGCCAGCGCGCGCGTCATGCCCGCAACGCCCGCTTTCGCGGCCGCGTAATTGGCCTGCCCAGGGTTGCCCGAAGCGCCCACCACCGACGTGATGTTGATGATGCGACCGTAACGCTGCTTCATCATCGGCTTGATGACCGTGCGGCTGGCGCGGAACACTGAACTCAAATTCGTTGAAACCACCGCGTCCCAGTCCTCGTCTTTGAGGCGCATCGCTAGCATGTCACGGGTGATGCCCGCATTGTTGACCAAGACGTGCAAGCCACCGTCGGTCTTCACAATGTCATCCACCAACTGTTCAACCGCAGGCAAATCGTTGACATTCACACAAGCACCGCGACAGCCCTCATGAGCAGCCAAGGCTTGACCGATGGCTTGCGCACCCGACTCGCTGGTCGCAGTGCCAATCACGCGGAAACCTTGCTGAGCCAATGTCTGCGCAATGGCGGCCCCGATGCCACGGGACGCCCCCGTGACCAGGGCCACCGGGTTGGAAATCGTTTGCGTACTCATGCCAGCATGCCTTTC
>JALQUQ010000678.1 GCA_023263735.1 Paracoccaceae bacterium
CCCCGGACACAACGTCCGGGAGGACACGATCACGGACGGTGGCACCGAGCAGCACCAGCACAAACGTGCCGGGGATTGTTAGCGCGATAGCGAACCGGACCCATCGATCGTTCACGGCACATCAGCCCCGTCAAACAACTTGGCCTGCGCCTTCTTCGAGAAGGCGTCACCGGACCAGCCACGATCATCACGCCACTTGTCCATGGCCTTGCTCGGGTACGGCGCACGCTTCTGCGACTCCTTGCCCTTGACCTTGAAGCCATCGGTCTTGTAGCCCAGGTCGTTCAAACGAGCCGTCAGGTGGTAACAATCCTTGCATTCGCCACCATCGGTGCGGCACTTGTTCGCCTTCTCACGGGAAGGCACAACGCCTTCCCACATCGGCTGACCGGCAGAACCACCAAGGGACTTGCTGTACTTGCTGACCTCGTTCACCCAGTACGCCGGGTTCATGCGTGAAGCCTTGAACCCGGTGATGTGCTTGTCATCCTTCGGGCCAGGGAACTCACCCCAGGCGTCATGCAGCGTGTCGCCCTTGCGGCCCTTGTTAGGTGAGGGTCCGTTCGGGTTCACACCGAAC
>JALQUQ010000679.1 GCA_023263735.1 Paracoccaceae bacterium
AAGCCCATCAGCTTGACGCCGGAGTTCTTGTCCTTGACCTTCTCCATGAACTCGCCGACCTTGGCGACGCCGCCGCTGGCCTGGATTTCCTCGAGCATGTTGAGGCAGGCCTCGTTGGCGCCGCCGTGGGCCGGACCCCACAGGCAGGCCACGCCGGCGGCGATGGCTGCGAAGGGGTTGGTGCCCGACGAGCCGCACAGGCGCACGGTCGAGGTCGAGGCGTTCTGCTCGTGGTCGGCGTGCAGCGTGAAGATGCGGTCGACGGCGCGCTCGATGACGGGGTTGACCACGTAGTCTTCGCACGGGTTGGCGAACATCATGCGCAGGAAGTTGCCGGCGTAGGACAGGTCGTTGCGCGGGTAGACGAAGGGCTGGCCGATGCCGTACTTGTAGGCCATGGCGACCAGGGTCGGCATCTTGGCGATCAGGCGGATCGCGGCGATCTGGCGATGCTCCGGATTGTTGATGTCGGTGCTGTCGTGGTAGAAGGCCGACATGGCGCCGACCAGGCCGGTCAGGACGGCCATCGGGTGTGCGTCACGGCGGAAACCCTTCAGGAAGCTCTGCATCTGCT
>JALQUQ010000680.1 GCA_023263735.1 Paracoccaceae bacterium
GTACTCGCCGGTCTGGGCGTTGTAGCCCCAGGCGTAGTCCTTCGACTCCAGCAGCTTGCCGATCACGACCGCGCCGTCACCGCCGGCGTTGTCGACGATCTGGCGGGCCGGAGCAGCGATCGCCTTGCGGACGATCTCGACGCCGGTCTTCTGGTCGTCGTTCTGGGTCTTGATCGACTTGACCGAGTTCAGGGCGCGCAGCAGGGCGACGCCGCCGCCCGGCAGGATGCCTTCGGTGCGGCAGCCGCGCTGCACGCAGTCCTGCATCACCTGCCAGATGCGCAGCAGGCCGGCGTCGATCTCGGCGTCGCTGCGCCAGAACTGCTCGTTGCGGCGCATGACCTGCGCGATGCTCAGGCCCTCGCGCCTAGCGATCGCCAGCAATTCGGCGCCGCTCTTGAACGGCAGCGGCAGCACGGTGGTGTCGGGCGCGATCACCTTCTGCCTGCTGCCGTCGGCCGCCACCTCGTCGCTGACGATGAAGCCGCCGCCGACCGAGTAATAGGTCTTGTCCAGCAGCACGCTGCCCTGCGCGTCGAAGGCCCACAGGCGCATGCCGTTGGGGTGAAAGGGC
>JALQUQ010000067.1 GCA_023263735.1 Paracoccaceae bacterium
GCCGCATGAGCCAATTGGATGGCCGACCCGCCCAGCATGCCAGCCCCGCCGGTGACCAAAAGGGTCTGGCCGGGTGCCATGGCAAGGAAATCCAAAGACAAAAGCGCCGTCAAAGCGTTCATCGGAACCGTCGCCGCGCCGATCAGGTCGGACGCACCCGAAATCGGCGCGACCGCGTCTTGGGACACGACGATCTTTTCGGCATAGGCCCCACCGCGTGGCGTGCGGGGGTTGAGCACGCCGATCACCGGGGTGCCAACCGCAAGGCCAGACTGACCGGGATCAAGGATCGTGCCCGAGAATTCCATCCCGGCGATAAAGGGTGGCGTCAATCCCTGCATCATCGCGGCCTGCGCGCCGTTGCGCATCATGATATCAGTCGGATTGACGGTGGTGGCAGCAACCTTGACGACCACCTCACCCGCGGCGGCGACAGGGTCCGGCAGATCGGAAATCGTCAGGACTTCGGGCCCGCCAAAGGTGTCGAATGTAATAGCCTTCATCGGGTTAACCTTTCTGGATCAGGGCTTTATAGCCATCCCGCCGCTTTGGATCGAGCGTCAGGGGCCGTTCATAAGAGGGATCGTTTTGGTCCCGCGACGGGCCACGCCCCGCATTCATGAAGGCCCGCTCGGCGGCATTCAGCAGATGCGCGGTCGATGTCATGGTCGACAGGTCCGACGGGTCGGGGATGGAGTCAAGGTTTGACCAATCGCGCAGGGTCACCCGGGCCGCGATCCGCCATGCGCCATCGCGCTTTTCCAGCCGGTCGATATACCGCCCCCCGCCGATCGTCAGCGGCTTGCCCTTGCGGTTCATTGCCGTGAACATGAAATAGGTCTCGGCATGCGCCGTATCGCCATCCAAATCGCAGGTGTGGTTCAAAAGGCAATGCTGGTGCGACAGTTGGGCATTCTGATGCATGTCCAACGCCCAATCACAGAATTCCTCGGGGGTTCCCACGAATTTTCCATGTTCGTCCAGCGCATCGGGATGAAAGGCCGACAGGATCAGATCGCGATCAAAACGGTCCACCCCCCGGGCATAGCGGTGTAGACATTGCAAAATCTGGTCACGGTCCCAAAGCTCTTGGACCATTTGTTCCATCGTCGGCATCAGATCGTTCCCTCTGCTTTCAAGGCGGCGATTTCCTCGGGCCCAAATCCATAGTCGGCCAAGACCCCGTCATTGTGTTCGCCCAAAAGCGGCGGGCGGTCCAAGGCGACCGATCCACGGCTCAGCCGGGCCGGAGGCGGGGCGATGGGCACGGGGTTGCTTTCCGGAAATGGGACGTCGCTCAGATAGGTTTCGCGCAGGCCCATGGCGCCGCCCATCACTTCGGCCGGCGAGAGCACCGGCCCGCACCCGATGCTGGCCTTGTTCAAAATGTCGATGCATTCGTCGCGGCTGCGGCCTTGGCACCAACCCTGCATGATCTCGCTCAGCGCGGCACCGTTTTCGCCGCGCGTGTCATCGGTGGCAAAACGCGGGTCGTCCAGCAAATCCTCGCGCCCGATGACCTTGCACCAGCGTTTGAACACCTTTTGCCCGATGACCTGCATGATGAACCAGCCATCCGTCGCGCGGAAAATGTCCGACGGCGACGACATCGGCGACCGGTTGCCCGTGGGTTCGCGATGCCGAAAGCCGGTTGCCTCTTCCATAAGGATCTGGTTCGTGATGTTCAGCGATGTGCCGACCAGCGACGCCTCGACATGCGCGCCTTCGCCCGTTTTCATTTTGCCGATGATGGCCGCAAGGGTGCCATAGGCCAGCGACAACGAGGTCGAGAAATCGATGGGCGCGGTTGCCGCCCGGGTGGGTTTGCCCGGTTCGCCCGTCAGATAGATCGCGCCCGAAACCGCCTGACCCACTCCGTCAAAGCCGATGCGTTCGGCCAGATCGCCCGTTGATCCATAGGCCGAGGCCGAGGCAAGGATGATGTCGGGCTTGATCGACTTGAGCGTTTCATAATCCAGCCCAAAGTGTTTCAGGCCCGATGGCGAATAGTTCGCGATGACCACATCGGCCTGCGCGATCATCCGCCGCATGACGGCGCGCCCTTCGTCCGAGGTCATCGCCAAGGACAGGCTGCGCTTGCCGCCGTTGCATTGCAGATATTGCGCGCCTTCGCCATGCGCGGTGACCGGCATCAGAAACCGGTCATCTTCGCCCTGCGGTCGTTCGACCCGGACCACATCGGCGCCAAAGCTGGCCAGAATATGCGCGCAATAGGGCCCGGCGATCCATCGACCAAAGTCAAGAACGCGGATACCTTCCAGAATTCCCGTCATTTTCATCCTTTCGCATGCCGTCTGTTCAGGGCCAGCCATGACTTGGCTGCATGGTGGCTTTGCAGGCATGCCTGTTGCCGCTGCAGTGCAGCAATCCTATGTTCCAGTGCAGAAATTGATCTTTCGAAAGAGGGAAAGCCCATGACCGCCCAAGATTATTCCGCCGTTGTCGATGCTGCAAAAGCTGAACGCGCTGCATTCGTGCGCAGCATCTTTGCTGCCCTTTTCGTGCGCAAGGCGTCGAAGTTCGCCCACGCATGAGACAGCCCATCCTGATGAACGAACGCCCGTAGGGTCTACGGGCGTTTTGTTTTTCGGGGCTGTCCTCCCGGTCAGGCACCGGGAATAAGCAGCGCGGTGAAATCGCCGACGGGGCGCGACAGATCCAGTTCGTCGATCATTGCCCACAGACGGTGCGCCTGTTTCAGACCGATGACCTGTTCGGTCAAATCATCCAGCTTTTTCAGATGCGCGGCCGGGGTAAACGGCTTCATCGGCGAACCGGTCGATTGTTCCTGGAATAGGTGCTGCGTCGTGCCGTCTTTGTAATGCACGTCAACATCGGCGACGAAATATTTGTACTTTTCGTCCAGTTCCGGGCTGATCGTGATGTTCACCTTTTTCAGCATGTCATTAACGGGCGACCCTTCGGCCAGATCGATCTGACCTTCCAGAATGGCATGGTGCGCCTGAAAACCGTTGCCTTTGCCAAGAACCGAAAGCGCCATCTGGGCGGGCAGGGAATACTGCACCTCTTCGATGTTGCGCGGCGTGTAGATGTTGGCGTTGCGGGTGCCGACAATCGAATTGACCATGGTCTGCACGCGGGCGTCGATCCGCTCGATCTGGTCGGCCTTGTCTTGCACTTCTTGCATGGCTTCGATGTAGGAGAAGGTGCAGGCGCAGCAGCAATAGGCCTTGTACGACAGGCCGGGCATCAGGTTTGGGGCGCCGGGTGCGAAATCGGCGATGGCTTCGGCGCCGACCTCCTTGTTGCAGAACATCTTGTACAGGCCACGGTTGCCGGTCAGGAAATTGCGGGGGCCGGTGATGCCCGCCCGCGCCAATTCGGCCGACTCGATCCCGTTGCGCACGGCGATCCCCGCGTGAACCCGCTTGATCGACCCGCCCGACGATGCGTATTCCGTCGGGCCCGAGGCGTGGGACAAGGCGATGGCCAGCGCGTGGAAGGTCTGCTCTTCATCCAGCCGATACATTTTTGCGGCCAAAGCGGCGATGCCGAACCCGGCCCAGATCGCATGGGGCTGCCAGCCTTGGTTCAAGACGGCGGGCGACCCCCATTTGCCGATCCGCACATAGGTTTCATAACCGACGACCAGCGCGGTAATCGTATCTTCCAGCGATGCGCCCAATTCTTCGCCCATGGCAAAGGCGGCCGGAACGACCGCGCAACCGGGGTGAGCATTGCCAAAAAAGTCATCATATTCAAAGCCATGGCCATAGCTTGCGTTCACATAGGCCGCATCCACCGCTGCGCCTTTGGCCGAATGGTTGACGATCGTCGCCGAACCGGGCCGGGGGTTGCGGAAGGCCAGCGTCTTTTGCGACCATGGCAGGACCGACGCGCCCACCTGAATGGCGAACTGGTCTTTGATCAGGCCTTTCGCGGCCTCACGGGTGGCGTCGTCGATATCCGCATAGGAGTAGTTCACCACGAAACGCGCGACGGCGCGCTCAAGGCTTTGACTATCATGGCTCATGGTTTTCGGGTCCGAAAGGTTTTTACTGTCGGGAACAGTCTTGGCATTTTTTGCGGGGAGGCCAATCATTGAAGACAACGGATAGGGGAGTCCTATAGCAGCCCCAGACCCTGCCAAGAGCCCACCCCAAAAAGGAGAAGAACGTGCCCGCGAATTATCAGGATCTTGCCACCGGGAAATATTACGAAGAGTTGGAGGTGGGCGTCACCTATCGGCATTCGATCACCCGCACCGTCACGGAAACCGACAACCTGATGTTTTCGGCGCTGACCCACAACATGGCGTGGCTTCATCTGGATGATGAATATTGCAAGACCACGATGTTCGGCAAACGGCTGGTCAATTCGAACTTTACGCTGTCGCTGGTCGCGGGCGTGCAGGTCATGGATCTGACCTTGGGGACCACGGTCGCCAATCTTGGCTACAAGGAAGTCACTTTCCCCAATCCTGTCTTTATTGGCGACACGATTTACACCGAGACCGAGATCATCGACAAACGCGAATCCAAGTCGCGGCCCAATGCGGGGATTGTCGAATTTGAAACCCGCGGCCGCAATCAACGCGATGAAATCGTCGTGGTTCTGCGCCGGACGGGGTTGATGATCAAGAAAAGCTCGCTCGGCTGATCGGAAAGCCCGGGGCAGGGGGCGCAGGTGTCGCCCCTTGTCCGAAGGTTCTGGCTATCCCTGCTATCGCCCGTTCCGAAGGGGCAGTTGCCGTCTGTTGTCGTCTGCGTGGACATCGACTTAGGTCAGGCCCAAGCTACAGCAAAGGATGCCCGAATGGACCTTGGATTAAAGGGAAAAACAGCCATCGTGACCGGGGCGGCCAGCGGCATCGGCGCGGCGATTGCCGTGCGTCTTGCCGAAGAGGGCGCACAGGTCACGGTTGCAGACATGAACCTTGACGCGGCGCAGGGCGTCGTCTCCGCAATCCGCGACGCCGGGGGCACAGCGATGGCCGTCCGCGTCAACGTGGCCGAAGCGGCCGCGGTGCAAGAGATGGTGGCCGCCACGGTCGATGCCTTTGGGGGCGTTGGCATTTTGGTCAACAACGCCGGATTGGCGCGGGATGGTCGGATCACCAAGATGGAGGAATCCGATTGGGATCTGGTCTTGGATGTCGGCCTGAAAGGGGCCTTTCTGTGCACCAAGGCCGTTCTGCCGTTCATGACCGAGGCGAAATGGGGGCGTCTGATCCAGATGTCTTCGCGCGCGCATCTGGGCAATCCGGGACAGGCCAATTATTCGGCGGTCAAGGCGGGGCTGATCGGCTTTACCAAGGCGATGGCGCTGGAAAACGGGCGCAACTTCATCACCTCGAACGCGGTGGCGCCCGGAATGATCGATACGCCCTTTGTGCGCAATCACCCGCAATTCGACAAGATCAGCGAAAACGCCATCAAGACAACGCCCATCCCCCGGATCGGGCAGGCGCGGGATGTGGCCGATGCGGTGGCATTTCTGGCCTCGGAACGGGCCAGCTATATCACCGGCGATGTCTTGCATGTGACAGGCGGTCGCTACTGACCCCGGCTTTTTCAGTTGGCACAGCGATTGCCTGTTGATGATCCGCAAAGCAGTGCCGCGCCATAACAAGGAGATTGCCTGACATGGCAAACTATACCAGAGACACGATGTTCATCGGCGGTCAGTGGGTCAAGACCCGGTCCCCCGAGCGGATCGAAGTGATCTCGCCCTTTACAGAGCAGGTGATCGCAACGGTTCCTGCCGCCTCAAAGGGTGAAGTGGATGATGCGGTCGCCGCCGCGCGTCACGCCTTTGACCATGGCCCGTGGCCGAAACTTCCGGTTGAGGAGCGGATCAAGGCGATTGAACGCCTGCGCGCCGTGTTTGAACGCCGCAAGGAGGAAATGGCCCAGACCATCACCGATGAAATGGGCAGCCCGATCACCCAGTCGCGCACGATCCAGACCACCGTGCCGCTGATGATGATGGACGAACACAGCCTGTTGGCGCGCAATACGGTCAAATGGACCGAGTTGCGGCAGTCGGCTTCGGGCAATGCACTGGTTCGTCGTCAGCCCAAGGGCGTTGCCGCCCTGATTACGCCGTGGAATGCGCCGATGATGACCGTGATCCAGAAAATGGGTCCGGCGCTGATGGCAGGTTGCACCGTGGTTCTGAAGCCTGCATCGCTTGCGCCGTTGTCGGCCTATCTGCTGGCGGAATTCGTCGAAGAGGCCGGGTTCCCGGCGGGCGTCGTCAACGTGATCACCTGCGACCGCCAAGAGGCCGAATATCTGGCCCTGCATCCGGGTGTGAACAAGGTCACCTTTACCGGATCGACCGGCGCTGGCCGCCATCTGGCGTCGAAATGCGGGGAATTGCTGCGCCCGATCACGCTGGAACTGGGTGGCAAATCGGCAGGCATCATTCTGGATGACGCCGATATCAAATCGACCGTCGAAGCGCTGCGGCTGTTGTCCTTCCGCAACTCGGGTCAGATCTGCACGTTGAAAACCCGCATCCTCGTTTCGAAAAAGCGCGAGGCCGAGGTGCTGTCGGCTTTGGCCGAGATGGTCAAGGCGATGCCCGTCGGCGATCCGAACGACCCGGCCACCCACATCGGCCCGATGGTCAGCAGAAAACAGCAGGCCAATGTCGAGCGCTATATCGAGATCGGCTTGAAAGAAGGCGAGTTGCTGGCCGGCGGTTTGGGTCGCCCGGCTGGGTTGAACCACGGCTGGTTCGTGCAGCCGTCGCTGTTTGCCGGTCTGGACCCGAATGGCCAACTGGCGCAGGAAGAGGTGTTCGGCCCGGTTCTGGCCGTGTTGACCTATGAGGATGAGGACGAAGCGATCGCCATCGCCAACAACTCGACATTTGGTCTGTCGGGCTCGGTCTTCAGCACCGATATCGCGCGCGCGATTTCGGTGGCCGACCGCGTCAAGACCGGCGTGTTGGAAATCAACGGGTCGCCCTTTGGCTTTAGCGCCCCGTTTGGCGGCGTGAAGGATTCGGGCATGGGCCGCGAAAGCGGATGGGAAGGCTTTGAACCCTATGTCGAGCTGAAATCCATCGGCGTGCCCAAGGCCTACGCCGACAGCCTGTAAGTCAGATCTCTGCCGGAACGACGTTTCGTTCCGGCGCCGAAACATCCGGTAATGGCCGCCACCACCCAAAGGGGACGATGGCGGCCATTGCCATTCCGGCCAGCATCAACGCGGTATCGGTGCCGATCCGTTCGGCCAGACTGCCCCAGATCCAGCCCCCAAGCGCAATTCCGACATAGGTAAAGGTCATGAAGATCGACACCATGCGCCCAACCAGCGGGCGCGGGCTGGAGAGTTGGAGGGTGGAGTTCAGCAAGGTCAAAACCAAAAGCCAACCGCCGCCCGATGCCGTACTGGCCAGAAATGCGACGCCAAGCTGATCTGATTGCCCAAGGGCGATGACGGCAACAGCGTTGATCGCGATGGTGGCGCTGATCACCCGTTCGATCCCGAACCGACGGCGCAAGGGGCGCATGGCAAGGCCGCAAAGGATTGCGCCCAGCCCGTAGCCGCCAAACAACAGCCCATAGATGCCCGCATCCCCGCCCAGATGGTTGCGGGCGACCAAAGGCAACAGCGACAGCACCGCAATCGAACACATTCCAAACAGAAAAATCCGCTCGACCACCGGAAAGAGGCGCGGCGTTTTCCGAAAATAGGTGAGACCTTCGGCAATGGCTGGGAACAGGCGCGCGCCACTTGCGGTTGACGGGCGCCGCCAGCGGGCCAAGGCGATGAGGGCCGGGATATAGCCCAATGTCGAAAAGGCAAAGGTCAAGGTCGCCCCGAACGAGGCCAGCACCAGCCCGCCCACAAAGGGGCCGATGGTCTTGATGATATTCGCGCCAACGGTGTGCAGCGAAATCGCTTCGGGCAGGGCCTCCACCTCGACCAGATCGCCCAAGGATACCTGCCACGATGGCACCAGAACCGTTGACCCCAGCGACACCATGAAGATCAGCACCAGCAATGAGGTCGGCGAATGGGCGCCAGCGGCTGAAAAAGCCACCAGCAAAAGCGAAACCCCCAGCATCCCGATCTCGGCCGCAAACATGACGCGGCGGCGGTCAAACACATCGGCCAAGCCGCCCGATACCAGCGACAACAGCGCCATGGGCAGCGATGCGGCGGTCTGGATCAGGGCGACCATGGTTGCCGAATGGGTCAGGTCAGTCATCACCCAGGCACAGGCGATGACATGCACAAAGTGACCCAAGAAAGACAGAATGACCGCCAGCCACAGGTGACGAAAGCCACGGTCCCGCAGCAGACCAATCGCAGAGGCCGATTTCATTTACAGCCCAAGCGTCGTGCCGCCATCCACCACCAGACATTGCCCCGTGACCCAGCGGGCATCGGTGCTGGCAAAGAACACGGCAGCCCGGGCAATATCAAACGCATCGCCCAGCCAGCCCATCGGAACCTGCGCCGCGCGCTTGTCCCAATATTCGGCCATCTTTTCCGGCGTGGCGCCCCAGTTCTTTTCGGCCGAGATGCGCGCCATCGGGGTATCCATCAGACCGGGCAGAATGGCATTCACCCGAACCTGCTTGCTGGCATATTCGGCAGCGGTGACGCGGGTCATGTGGTTCATCGCGGCCTTGGTCGAATAATAGGCCACATAGGGCTTGTTCAGATATTTCAGCGAACTGATGGATGAGATGTTGATGATCGATCCGCCGCCATTGGCGATCATCGCCGGAATGGCATGCTTCATCGACAGGAAGGCGCTTTTCAGGTTGACGGCAAAGGCGCGGTCCCAGTCCTCTTCCGACAGTTCGACGACGCCGCCGCGCACGACGATCCCCACGTTGTTGACCATCGAGTCGAGCCGCCCATAGGTCTGAACGGCGGCATCCACGGCGGCCTTCATATCGGCGCTTTTGGTGGCGTTTCCGGCCAGACTGATGGCCTCATACCCTTCGGCGCGGATTTCGGCGGCCGCCTCTTCGGCCAAAGCGGCGTCAAGATCCACACAGACGACCTTTGCGCCATCGCGGGCGAACTGCATGGCGCAGGCTTTTCCATTGCCCCATCCACCGCCCACCGTTCCCGCGCCAATGACCAGTGCGACCTGTCCATCCAGTCGTTTCACGTCAGTTCCCTCCCAAAGCCGCATACATGAATTCCGGAACCGCGACCGCCTTGCGCGTATCAAGGTTCACCGTCACCACGCACATTTCGATCTGTGCGATCATTCGTTTGTCCGTGCCAGTGGCCAAGATCTGGGTCACCGCCCAAAAGGCCTTGCCCGCAATCTTCCAGACCCATGTCCGCCCCATCAGCGGGGCCGTCACCTCGGGTCGCGCCATCGGGGTCACGCGGAATTCCACGCCCATCCGGTTGATGCGATGCTGGGCGGCGAATTCCGGGGTCAGCCCCAGTTTGTTCAACTGGATATGCTGAATGTTGGAACTGTGACGCAGGATCGTGTCAAAGCGCAAATGGCCGGTGTGATCCAGTTCCTCGGGCCTGACGGGGCCCAAGGCCACCTCGGTCACATCGGCCCCCATGGCCGGAAAGGCGGGGGGGGCGTCGACAATCCCTTTGGGCAGGGCCATGGCGGCCTCTGTGGCAGAAAGGTCCGGCAGATCAGCGGCCCTGCCGGGAAGGTCAAGCGCGGTCGCGGCCAGGGTGTCACCGCTCCACAAGGCATGCACCGTTGCGCCGTTCAGGGGGCCGGGCGCGATCAACTGGGACGTCCGCACCTCGACCGGGGCGGAAACACGCAATTCGGAATGAAAGCGCATCAGCCGGCTGGCCGCAACCTCGGTGCCGGGATTGTGCCCGCTGGCATGATAGGCGACCGCTTCGGCGGCGGCTTGAAAGCTGCGGCCATAAAACCGGACATTCCAGTGGTCGTTGTAATCACATTCCCAGCGTTCCACGCGGGTGCAATAGCTTTGGCGTCCTGAGGCGCGGGGGATCATCTGGTTCGTCCTGTTGTCTGATCCAGACGTAACCTGCCAAAGCCTGCCCGGCCATGATTTGCGATGGTCCATAGGCGACGCCTTTGAAAGCCATGGGATCAGTCGCGCTGCACGGCTGAGGCGGCCGTGTTACCCCTTGGGCAAGGGGAGACCGACATGAAAATTGCGTTTATCGGCCTGGGCCGAATGGGGGCCGGAATGGCCGCCAACATCTTGCGGAACGGCCATCCGTTGGTGGTGCATGATTTGCGGCAAGACAGCGCCCGCGATTTGGTGGCCGCGGGGGCCGTCTGGGCCCATTCGGTGGCCGAGGCCGTGCGAGAGGCTGAACTGGTGTTCACATCGCTGCCGAAACCCGCCGATGTGCTGGCGACCGCCGATCAGATCACCGACACGGCCCCGAATTCCCTGTGGTTCGATCTGTCGACCAATGCGTTGGACGTGGTGCAGCGGATCGGGGCGCAACTGGCGGGGCAGGGCATCACCTTTCTGGATGCGCCGGTCAGTGGTGGTCCTGCCGGGGCAGCCAACGGCAAACTGGCCATCTGGGTCGGTGGCCCGACCGAGGCCTATGCCCGGGCCGAACCGGTCCTGACCGCGATTGCCGACCGCGCCCGACATGTGGGCGGATTGGGCGCGGGAACCATCGCCAAACTGGTGCACAACACCATCGCCACCACGATCAACCATGCGGTTGCCGAAATGATGACCGTCGGCGTCAAGGCCGGGATGGACCCGCTTGACCTTTATGAAGCGATCCGCTCGGGGGCGATGGGACGGATGCGCGCCTTTGACGGCGTGGCGCCGCGCTGGCTGGCGGGCAACCTTGATCCGGCGACCTTTGCGCTTGAACTCTTGCACAAGGATGTCTCGCTTGGGGTGGAACTT
>JALQUQ010000681.1 GCA_023263735.1 Paracoccaceae bacterium
GATGATGCCTCGGTTCTGACCGAGTGGGAGAGCGAAGTGCTCGGGTTGATCGGGCGGGGCTTGCGGAATGCGGAAGTGGCGGCGGAGTTAGGCCTCTCGGAAAATACGGTGGCGGGGTACATCAAGGCGATTTACCGCAAGCTCGATATTTCGAGCCGGGCGGAGGCGAGTTGGCATGCGAACCGCTTGGGGCTTTTGTGGAAGAAATGAGGGGCTTGCGCTTGGGCGCGGCGCGGTGTTTCGTCGGCCCGCGACGAGGAGACTGACATGACCCGCACCGTATACGTTTTGAACGGCCCTAACCTGAACCTGCTTGGCAAGCGCCAGCCCGAGATCTACGGGCGCGATACGCTTGAGGATGTGGCGGCAGAGTGCAAGCGCGTGGCGGCGGAATTCGGGCTGGAGAGCGATTTGCGCCAGTCGAATTACGAGGGCCAGATCGTGGACTGGATCCATGAGGCGCGCGAAAAGGCGGCGGGGATCATCATCAATCCGGCGGCGCTGACGCATACTTCGGTCGCGGTGCTGGATGCGCTGCACACCTTCGAGGGGCCGGTGCTGGAGGTGCAT
>JALQUQ010000682.1 GCA_023263735.1 Paracoccaceae bacterium
TGTAAATCCTGCATTAGCTGTAGTACTGGCACTTACAACAATGCTACTGTTAATAGTTACTGAACCTTTAACTGGAGCAATACCGTCCCAACCTGCTGCAAGTAAAGCAGTATTAAGATTATAATCACTGGTATCTGAGGCAATAGTAAACGTAAACGTAAACACACTGCCTGAACCAGCTAATATATTATGGATCGCAGCCATTAGGTCAAACCTCCTCCGGAGATTACGGCTTCAGTAGCTGAAATAAAGACCACAGTTGCAATTCCTCGTTGAAGCAAAGTACGATTACCTGTATTAGCAGTACCTGCTTGACGCAACGTTAGACTTGCGCCCTGCGTCAAAGTAATACTACTTGCTGAATTATTATAGATTGAAACAACATCATTTGCAGCAAATACGTTAGCAGGAATTGTCAAACCGGAAGTAATCGCAACCAAAGTACCACGGTCAGATGCTACAAGAGTACCTGTTGTCGAACTAGACAACAAAGAACGTACACGATCAACAAAAGCTGTAGTAGCTACTGTTGTATCAGAAGTTTTAGCGGCTTGAGTCGTTGCAGTTAC
>JALQUQ010000683.1 GCA_023263735.1 Paracoccaceae bacterium
GGCGCAGGGCACCTCGCCCCATTTCTCGTCGGGCATGGCGACCACGGCGCAGAGGCTCACCGCTGCGTGGTGCATGATTGCACCCTCGACCTCGACCGAGGAGATATTCTCGCCGCCCGAGATGATGATGTCTTTGGCGCGGTCTGCGATCTTGATGTAGCCGTCGGGATGCTGGAAAGCGATGTCGCCCGAGTGGAAATAGCCGCCTTCAAAGGCCTCGGCCGTGGCCTTGGGGTTCTTGAGATAACCCTTCATGACCGAGTTGCCACGGATCATGATCTCGCCCAGCGAGGCGCCGTCCATCGGCACTTGGTTCATCTGCGGATCGAGGACGGTGATATCCTCCATCATCGGCATCAACACGCCCGTGCGGGCTTTGATGGCATAGCGCTCTTCATCCGGTAGCGCGTTCCACTCGTCGTGCCAGAGGCATTCGGTAACATGGCCGTAGGTCTCGGTCAGGCCATAGACCTGCGTCACGTTAAAGCCCAAGGGTTCGATCGCCTTGAGCGTGGCTGCGGGCGGCGGGGCGCCAGCGGTAAAGACCTCGACCACATGGCCGAACTC
>JALQUQ010000684.1 GCA_023263735.1 Paracoccaceae bacterium
GTGGGCGTGTGGCAAACCTTTGTGGTCATGGGGTGCATCTACATTGTGGCCATGCTGATCGGCGCCTTTGGCTACCGCATTCCAGCCAGTGGCTGGAAACCAGAGGGCTGGGAGCCGCCAGTGGCTGCACAGTCCAACGCCATGATCACGCAAAACCATGTGCATGTGAAAAAAGTCTGGGGCATTCCCCAGTTCTGGCTGGTCTGGATGGTGCTGACCATGAACGTGTCCGCCGGCATTGGTGTGATCGGCATGGCCAGTCCTATGCTGCAAGAAGTGTTTGGCGGCAGCTTGATTGGTATTCCTGCCAAGTTCTCTGAACTCGACAAAGCCCAGCTCACCTCCATCGCAGGTGTGGCCGCCGGTTTTGCTGCGCTGCTGAGCCTGTTCAATATCGTGGGCCGTTTCTTCTGGGCCAGCCTGTCCGACAAGCTGGGCCGCAAGATGACCTATACCGTCTTCTTCGTGCTCGGCGGCATTTTGTACTTCAGCATTCCGGCCAGCGCCGGCATGGGCAGCAAGCTGCTGTTCGTGGGTGCGTTCTGCATCATCTTGTCGATGTACGG
>JALQUQ010000685.1 GCA_023263735.1 Paracoccaceae bacterium
ACATTTCACAATGCGGAATATACTGGTAGGAACATCCATAACGCCATGCTCAAAGAATAGGGAATCTAGGTGACGTTCGATGCCCTTGGACGCTGCCTCCAGTGAGTTATAATTCTCTGTAAACAACCTATGCCACCCGTGTACTGTACGTGTTTGGATATAGTATTGCTTCATTTCCATGTTAACCCCTCAATTCAAATAGTGTGACAACGATAACAGGGCAACCATAGCCACTGTCAGGATACAATTATACATCATAATGCAAAAAGCCCCAATTAAGGGGCTCCCATGTTATGCGTTAGCGGTGGCGGTGACGTGATTAAGTGTCACTGATCGAATAGTGGCACGATTTACCGCCCTGTAGCCCTTGTTAACCACATCATATAGGGTGATATAGGCATCAGGGTGTAAAGTGCTTGTACCCCCTTTTAAATGCTTTGTAACCCCTAGTCTGCCCGTGAGGGTCCGCAGCTCTCCGTTTTTCTTTTCAAACACGACAGTAACGAACCGTCCAGCACTGTTTAAGATTAAATCGTCTAGCATTATACAAGCCCCCTTACCTTA
>JALQUQ010000686.1 GCA_023263735.1 Paracoccaceae bacterium
GTGCAGAAATTTTTGAAAGCACTTATGACACAATTGTTTATAGCAATAGTTCAGACGATAAATGTTGCATTTCATCAAGTCCAGAAAGTACATCATCATATAATTATGAACAACAAATTAAAGATGAGAAAAAGTTTAAGGCAGCTACTATCTTACTTGAATATAATTCAGGTAATACTAAAGCAATTAAATATTTTGAATCTTTAATTTCAGAGCCAGAGGTGAAGTAAATGAATGTATTAAAGAATGACGGAACACTTGAGCCTTTAAATCTTCAAAAGTTTAGAGATTCTTTGATATGGGCAAAAGGAAATTTGAAGAATGTATCTGTTTCTGATATTGAAATGCAATGCAAGCTTCATATGTACGATGGAATTCCAACATCATACATATTAGATGTATCAATTAAAGCTACATATGATATGAGTTCACTAAGAAACAAAGAATATGATGAAGTATCAAGAAACCTAAAGCTTCAAAAACTTTACAAACAAGTTTTCAAAAGCACTAAACCATATTCACTCACCCCACGCCAGTAGCAACGCGAACACGGGCTCGACGTT
>JALQUQ010000687.1 GCA_023263735.1 Paracoccaceae bacterium
CCGACCTCCACGATGAGGTTTCCGTCCGTATCCGAACGGATTGTGCAGCCGGGGTCTAAGACGATCGTCGTGTCCATCTGTTCGATGATAGCCGGACCCGACAGGTGCAGATCAAGCGGCAGGTGATCCCGCCAGTAGACCGGCGTGTCGTGCCAGCCGTTGAACCAGACGGGGCGGGTGCCTTGTGGTTCGGGGCGGTCGCATCGGCCCACCGGGTCGATCAGGATCGACAGATCGAGCTCGGGCCGAGCGCCGATGACCGAACAATTCAGATTGACGAGGTTGGCGCGGATCGTCGGCAGATCCACCCGGAACCGGGCGTGATAGGCCTGTTCGAACAGAGCCTGCATCTCGTTGCGGGTCGGCCCAGCTGAGGGCAGGGGCACGCGCAACAGATGGGTCTGGCCGACAAACTGCATGTCGGCCGAGAATTCCGCGCGCAGACTGGTCAACGAGATGTGTTCGGCTTCCACAAGACGGCGGCCCTCGGCCTCCTGTTCGTGCAGGATGTCATGCACTTCGGACACCTCGACCGCGTCGAGAGGGCGGTTCAGTGTGCGC
>JALQUQ010000688.1 GCA_023263735.1 Paracoccaceae bacterium
AGTACCAGATCTTTCTGACCATGTCAGATCACGCGGCCACGGCCCGAAACGCCATGGCCGCCTTTGCGGCAGGCAAACGCGCCTGACCGGGGGTCACATGTCAAAGGTCGAAGGCAGGACGATCATGTCGCGGATCGTCACACCCCTTTGGCGCGACAGCATGAACATGATCGCATCGGCCACTTCGGAGGGTTCGATCAGGGCGCCGTTTTCCTTGGCCTTGCGCAGATTTTCTTCGGGCCAATCGGCCAACAGCGCCGAAATCACCGGGCCGGGCGAAACCTGCCCCATGCGGATGCCGTGTTTCAGCACCTGACGGCGCATGGTCTGCACGAAACAGGTCACCGCCCATTTCGACGCGGAATAGACCGGCTCCCACGGCACGGGGAAATGGCCGGCCACAGAACTGGTAACGATGATGTCGCCGGTTTTCCGTTCGATCATGTGCGGGATCACGGAATGGACGTTTTTCATCACCGCATTGACGTTCAGGTTCAGCATCCGGTCGATGGTCTCGAGATTGGTTTCCGTCAGATCGCCGCCGATATAGGTGCCGGCATT
>JALQUQ010000689.1 GCA_023263735.1 Paracoccaceae bacterium
GCGACCACGAGCATGGTCATTGCGAGCATGAGCATGGCCACGATCACGATCACGATCACGATCACGATCACGATCACGATCACGATCACGGCCATGAAGGCCACGACCATGCGCCCGGCGAGGCCTGCAACCACCCAGGTCATGGCCACCACCATCGCCATGACGACGATGTCAAGAGCTTCGTCTACCGCGAGACCCGCCCGCTCGATCCGGCCAAGCTGGAGGATTTCCTGGGCGCCATCGTGCAGGTCTACGGTCCCAAGCTGCTGCGCTACAAGGGCGTGCTGAACATGAAGGGCACGCAGCGCAAGGTGATCTTCCAGGGCGTGCACCAGCTCATGGGCAGCGACCTCGGCCCCGAGTGGAAGGTCGACGAGCCCAGGGTCAGCAAGATGGTTTTCATCGGCATCGACCTCCCGCGCGACATTCTGGAGCAGGGCCTGGCGCAGTGCCAGGCCTGAAGCGACGCGCGATACCGCTACAATCCCGCCGCCGCGGGCCTGTTCGCGGTGTCTTGCAACCAGAAAGACAAGAGCGAATGCCGGTGGCGCCGGGAAC
>JALQUQ010000690.1:0-277 GCA_023263735.1 Paracoccaceae bacterium
GGATATTTCAGAAAACGAGAGATCAGAGGGTAAGGGCGGGGTGGCGGTTCACATCCTTGTAAAGGAGGTAGCGGAAGGGTTCGGTTCCGGTGGCGATGCAGGCCTGCGGGCAGAAGGCGCGGAGCCACATGAAGTCGCCCGGGCCGACATCGACCCAGTCTTCGTTCAGGAGGTATTTCGCAGTGCCTTGCAGCACATAAAGCCCGTGTTCCATCACATGGGTTTCCGCAAAAGGAATGCGGCCGCCCGGATGGAAGGTGACGATATTGACGTGCAT
>JALQUQ010000690.1:310-558 GCA_023263735.1 Paracoccaceae bacterium
ACCGTGCCGGGCATCCAGCGGATCGGGGTGTCGGCATCCGTTGTCACGAAAGGGGTCGGGGCCGAGAGACCCGCGACGGGCTGGTAGCGGCGGCGCAGCCAGTGGAATTGCAATGGGGTGTCGCTTGCGTTGTGCAAAGTCCAGGCATGGCCGGGGGGCAGGAAAGCATAACCGCCTGCGGTGAGGTGGTGTTCTGCGCCATCAATGGTCAGGCGGGCCTCGCCATTGGCCACAAACACCACGCCTTC
>JALQUQ010000068.1 GCA_023263735.1 Paracoccaceae bacterium
GTGGTCTAAAAGATTTCCGACCCTTGAGGTAGCAAACGAATACGCTCGGAATCCCAAGAAGATTGCCAACAAGGTCTATTCGTCACGCATGGGAAACCGTGATGAAGCGTCTAATCTCTTGAGGCTGCCATGGGTTTGGGTAATCTGCGGTCGCGTGCCATTGCCCTATTCCCAATTTTCCGCAAGTGAGACTGTTGATGTCTGGAGAGATGCCCGTTCTTGCCGATCTTGATCGGATCATGCAGTCAGAGTTGACCGCCTATTTGGCCTGCCGTCCGGGTTCGGCGAAATTGGCGGCGGAGCGGGGCAGGGGCTTTGTCAAAGGCGTTCCGCTGCATTGGATGACCGATTGGCCGCAGCCATTTCCCATGGTGATTGATACGGCCATGGGCAACCAATTGCGCGATATCGATGGAAATCAGGTGACTGATTTCTGTTTGGGCGATACGGCGGCGATGTTTGGCCATGCGCCGGCACCCCTCATGCGGGCCCTGTCAGCCCGGGCAGAGGGCGGGCTGAGTTATATGCTCCCGTCGCGCGATGTTCAGCCTGTGGGGGCGTTGTTGGTTGAGCGGTTCGGGTTGCCCTGTTGGCAGATCGCCTGCACCGCAAGCGATGCCAATCGCTTTGCGATCCGGGCCGCGCGCGCCGCCACGGGCCGCGACACGATCGTCGTCTTTGACGGGTGCTATCATGGCACGGTCGAGGATACGCTGGTCGATCTGATCGACGGCACCACACTCCCGCGCCGCAGTTTGCTGGGGGAGCCGAGGAACCGCTCGATTAGCACCGTCGCCATCCCGTTCAATGATGAAGAGGCGCTGGAAAGTGCTTTGGCGGGCCGCGATGTTGCCTGTGTGATTGCCGAACCGGTGATGACCAATTCCGGAATGATCTTGCCACAGCCCGGCTTTCTGGAGCGGATGCGGCAGATGACGCGTGCCACCGGAACGCTTTTGATCATCGACGAAACGCATACCATCAGCTCTGGCCCGGGGGGATATGCAAAGGCGATAGGGCTGCCGCCCGATCTGTTCGTCGTGGGCAAACCGGTCGCAGGGGGTGTGCCCACCGCGGTGTGGGGCATGACGCAAGAGGTCTCGGATGCCCTGTTTGCGGCGCGCCCGGCGGATGAACACGGCCATTCGGGGATCGGCACCACGCTTTCGGGCAATGCCCTGCAACTGGCCTGTCTGAGGGCTGTGCTGGAAGAGATCATGGTGCCTGCGACTTATGCCAAGATGATCAGCGCGGCCGAGGCGCTGGAGGCGGGGATCGAAACGTTGATCGGTCGTTTCGGGCTGCCTTGGCATGTGGCGCGGGTGGGGGCCCGGCTTGAGATCGTTTTTTCCCGGCTACCGTTGCGCAACGCTGCAGAGTCGCGCAACGCGGCAAATGACCGGGTGCAGGCCTTGATGCATATCGCGCTGCTGAACCGGGGCTATCTGCTGACACCGTTCCACAACATGATGCTGGTCAGCCCCGACACGACCGAGCCACAGGTTCATGGATTTCTTGCGGCGTTTCGGCAGGTGCTAGAACTTTTGACCGGGAGGGAGTGAACCATGTCGTCCATTCCCGCACCAAAACCCGCGACCCGTCCCGCGACGGCCGCCCCCGTGCACGAGGCCGAGGCGTTTCTGGCGGCCCACCCGGATATTGAGGCGTTCGAGCTTTTGTTGGTGGACCCGAATGGGATCTTGCGTGGCAAGATCATCCGGCGGCACGAGGTGTTGGCTGTCTATCGAAGCGGCCGCCATTTGCCGGGATCGATCCTTGGGTTGGATGTGACGGGCGAAGATGTGCCCGATACGGGGCTGGTCTGGGATGACGGTGATGCAGATCGCTGTGCTTGGCCTGTGGCGGGCAGTCTGGTCGCCTTGCCCTATGCGGCGCGGGGGCAATTCATCGTGGCCCTTCACGAACTGGATGGCCGCCCGGTGGCGGCCGATCCCCGCCATGTGCTGCAAGCGACGGTGGAACGGTTGGAAAGGCGTGGGTTTACGCCGGTCGCGGCCTTTGAGCTGGAGTTCTATCTGCTGGAGGCCGACGGGCTGAACCCGGCCCCCTTGCCCATGACCGGGCGGCAAACCTCGGGCATTCATGTCTACAGCGTCACGGAACTGGTGCGCCTTCAGCCCTTTGCCGAAGAGCTGTACAGGGCAGCGCATGCGTTGGGTTTGCCGGTTGAGACGCTGATTTCCGAATATGCGCCCGGCCAATTCGAATTGACCTTGCGCCATGGTGGCGTGGTCGAGGCGGCTACTCATCTGATCCGGCTGAAGCATCTGATCCGGTCTTTGGCCGAGTTGCGGGGCATGCGCGCCTGTTTCATGGCAAAACCCTTTGGCGACCGTGCCGGATCGGGGATGCATTGCCACGTGTCCTTGGCCAATGATGCGGGCGAAAACCTGTTTGCCGATGTGGATGGGGCATTGTCGCCCGCGCTGCTGAACGGGATCGGCGGGCTGATGCAGACCTTGGCCGACAGCATGCTGATCTTTGCCCCCACCCACAATTCATGGTTCCGGTTTTCGGCGCAAAGCTATGCGCCCACCGTGGCCAATTGGGGCATCAACAATCGCGGTGTCGCGATCCGGGTGCCTGCCGGGGCGGCGGCCTCGCGGCACTTGGAACAGCGGATGGCGGGCGTGGATGCGAACCCCTATCTGGTTGCAACGGTCACCTTGGCCGGCATCCTGCACGGGATCGATCACCAATGTGACCCGGGCACGCCTGCCTCGGGCGATGGGTCAGATGGGACAAGGGGCCCCGTTCCGCCGCAGGGATGGTTGCAGGCGATGGATCGGGCCCAATCCTCGGCCTTTCTGCACGAGGCGCTGGGCCCCGTCATGCACCGGGTGTTTCTGGCGTTGAAACGGGCCGAAGCTGCGCGTTTTGCAACCTATATCAGCCCGCTCGATTATCAGTTGTATCTGGATACGATCTAGGCGCGCCCATCCAGTGCGGCGATGTAATCGCGCACGGCCTGAGGAAAGCCGACCATCAGCGCATGGGCGGTGATCCCATGGCCGATCGAGGCTTCGGCCACGTCTTGGGTGCGGGCCATCAGCGGGCGCAGGTTGATGTCGGTCAGGTCATGGCCGATGTTCACGCCCAGCCCCAAGGCGCGGGCGGCCGCGACGGTCTGCACGATCTTTTCCAGTTCGATCTGGGCGGCGTCGCCGGTCGCGCCGCCATAGGGGCCTGTGTAAATCTCGATCCGATCCGCGCCAACCGACAAGGCCAACGCGGCCGTGCTGGGGTCTGGGTCCACGAACAGGGAGACCCGCGCCCCAAACGCTTTGATCTGGGCAATCACATCGCGCAAAAGGGCGTCATTTGCCGCGATGTCCCAGCCGTGATCCGAGGTTGATTGCCCCGGCGCGTCGGGCACAAGGGTCACCTGCGCAGGGCTGACCGATTGGCACAGGGCCAGAAAGTCCGGGGTCGGATAGCCTTCGATGTTGAATTCGGCGGACGGATAATCGCGCGCGATCAAGGCGGCAATGTCATGCACGTCGGTGCGGCGAATATGCCGCTCATCCGGGCGCGGGTGGACGGTGATCCCGATCGAACCGGCATCCATCACGGCCCGGCAGATCTGAATCAGATCGGGCCACGGCACATCGCGACGATTGCGCAAATAGGCCACGGCATTCACATTGACGGAAAGCTTGGTCATCAGGCTGTCTCGCTCTTGTTCTGGTTGGTCCGACGATGCGACATTTTGCAAAGGACAATCGTCGGGCGCCAGTGCTTATGACAATTTCCATGGTCTGGAGAAGGGGTTTATCTTGTATTGAATACGATCCCTTGCTTGACAAGCGGTGATCCCTGCGGCGCAACAGCCCAAACCAAAACGGAAGTGACCATGACCGCATCGCCCACACGCGCCACGATCGACGAAGTGTCGGCCTTTTTGGCCAAATATCCCGAAGTCGAAGCGATTGATATCGTTCTGACCGATGCGCATGGGATCGGGCGAGGCAAGATCATTCGCCGCCACGAGTTGGAAGGATTGTTTGCCCAAGGCCGCGGCATGCCCGCCTCTCTTTTTGCGCAAGATGTCGAGGGGGACGATGTCGAAGAGGCGCTTGCCACTCAGAACGACGGGGGCGGTGACAGCCGGTGTTGGCCAGTGGCGGGATCGTTGGGCTATATCCCGGCGACAGGGCGCGGCGTGGTCTTGGTGACCATGTTTGATGCCGCGGGCCAGCCGCATCCGGGCGATCCACGCCATGCCATGCAGAGGCAAATCGCGCGGGCCGAGGCGATGGGGTTCCACCCGATGGGGGCAATGGAGCTGGAATTCTACCTGATCGATGCCGAACGCGATGCCGCCGGGCGAACCCAGCCCGCCCGCTATGCCCTGACCAAACGGCGCAGCCGGGCGACCAACACCATGTCGGTCGATGAATTGGACGAGATGTCCCCGTTTTTCGATGCCGTTTATGCGGGGGCCAAATCGATGGACCTGCCGCTGGAAACCCTGATTTCGGAATATGCGCCGGGTCAATACGAACTGACGCTGAAATACCGCGCCTTGGCGCGGGCGGCGGATGATATCATTCTGGCCAAGCGGTTGATCCGCGCGACGGCCCGCAGGTTCGGGTTTGAGGCCTGTTTCATGGCGAAGCCCTTTGGCGACCTTTCCGGTTCGGGGATGCATCTGCATCTGTCACTGGCCGATGAAACCGGGGCAAACCTGTTTGCCGATCCCGCGCCGGGCGATGTGTCGCCGCTGATGTTGGCCGCCATTGGCGGGGTTCGGGCGGGCATGGCGGAAAGCATGCTGATCCTTGCGCCATTTCTGAATTCATGGCGGCGGTTTGCCAACACGGTCTATTCTCCGGCAACGAACAGTTGGGGGGAGGAGGATCGCAACGTCGCGTTGCGCATCCCCTCGGGCGCGGCCAAGACCCGGCATTTTGAACATCGCGTCGCCGGAGTGGATGCCAACCCTTATCTCTTGGCGGCTGTGACCTTGGGTACGGCGCTGAACGGCATCGAACACAAGACCGATCCCGGTGCCGCCGGTCCCGGAGACGGGGCGGGCTTTGCCCCCCTGCCGCAAAGCTGGCAAGAGGCGATTGCCACCTTTGCCGGATCGCAGACGATGCGCGACATTCTGGGAGAGCCGATGCATGCCGGATTTGCCGCCATCAAACGTGCGGAATACGCACAATTGGCCAGCGAAGTGACCGAGGTCGAATGGCGGCTTTATGGCTTTGTGGTCTAAAGCAGCCCGCGCCGCGCCAGATTTTCCATCAAGGACCGGGTGCCAAACGTCCATTCCGGAATCTCGTTGCATGGCATCACACGGTTGATCAGCCGACCAAGCTCGGGCGAGGCGATTTCAACGATATCCCCGCTGTGATGGGTGAAACCCTGGCCTGCGCCATCACGGTCTTTGGTCGGGGCAAACATGGTGCCCAAATACAGCATGAACCCATCGGGATATTGGTGATTGCGGTTGATCGTCTGCTGCACGATCTGGGCGGGGGGGCGCGAAATCTGGCCCATGTCGGAAATCGCGCTGAGTTCAAAGCCGTCATCCCCAGAAATTTTCAGCGACACGGTCAACCGTTCGACGTCGGCCATGGAAAACGTGGCATCAAACAGGCGGATAAAGGGGCCGATGGCGGCGGCGCCATTGTTGTCTTTGGCCTTGCCCAAAAGCAGGGCCGACCGCCCTTCGACATCGCGCAGGTTGACGTCATTGCCCAGCGTTGCGCCGACGATGGTGCCCTTGGAATTGACGGCCAGAACGACTTCGGGTTCGGGGTTGTTCCAATGCGAAATGGGGTGAATGCCCACGTCGGCTCCGCAACCCACCGCTGACATGGGCTGCGCTTTTGTGAACACTTCGGCATCGGGGCCGATCCCGACCTCTAGATACTGCGACCACATTCCGGCCTGTTGCAGCTTTTGCTTGACCTCGGCGGCCAGCGCGCTGCCGGGCACCACACCCCGCAGGCTGCCGCCCAAGAGATCGGCAAGGTCCTTGCGGATGGCATCGGCCTTGTCAGGGTTGCCCTTTGCGCGTTCCTCGATCACGCGTTCGATCATTGACCCGGCAAAGGTGACGCCCGCCGCCTTGACCGCCTGAAGATCACAAGGGGCCAGAAGTTGCCCCGCTGCCCCCGGACCGGAAAAATCGGACAAGGCGCCAAGGTGCGGGAAATTCGTGGCAAGGCGTTGGACCAGATCCGGCAACTCCAGTAGGCCCGACAGGGTTGGGGACAGCGCCGTGATATCGTATAGCTCGCCGCCCTTGACCAGCACAGGAACGGGCCCGCCCACCGCGTTGGACCAAACCCGCCCGACCAAAAGGGCCGCGGCATCCTTGGGAAGAATATCCTGCAAATCGGGGGTCATGATGCGGGCTCCTTGATCATTTTGGCCCCAAGATGCCACATGCCCCTGATCTGGCAAGGTGTTTTCCTTAATCCTTCCATGTCCGGTCCAGAACGCCCAGCCAATTGTCGATGGCGATCTTTTTCAAAAGGGGCGCGTCATATCCATGCGCGCCAAGGGCCTGCAACAGGTCTTGAACGCCGCAGACGTCTTTCATCCGATTGGGGATCAGCGCGCCGTCAAAGTCTGATCCAAGGCCCACGTGATCCTCACCCAGATGGGTCAGAAGATGATCCATATGTCGCAAGAGCGGATCAAACCCCCGGTCTGCATCCCGCAACCCATCGGGGTTCAGAAACCCGACGGCGTAATTGATCCCCACCATGCCCCGGCTTTCGCGGATGATGGCAAGCTGGCGGTCGGTCAGATTGCGGCTTGAGGGGCAAATGGCATGCGCGTTGGAATGGGTGGCCACCAAGGGGGCATCGCTGATCGCGGCCACGTCGTTGAACCCAGCCTCGTTCAGATGGCTCAGGTCGATCAAAATCCCCAGCCGATTGCATTCGCGCACCAGATCCTTGCCAACGGCCGTCAGGCCGGGGCCGATGTCGGGTGAGGCGGGATAGGCAAAAGGAACGCCATGCCCGAAAATGGTGGGGCGGCTCCACACCGGGCCAAGGGAGCGCAATCCCTGTTCGTAAAACTGGTGGAGTTCGGTCAGGTCGGGGCCAATCGCCTCGGCGCCCTCCATATGGACGATCCCGGCGATCTGGCCCTTTGCAATCGCCGTTTTCAGGTCAAGACCGCTTCGGCACAGGACAAAGGCACCGTCCGACACCTGTTCCATCCAGTTCAGATGCGCCATCGCCTCATCGGCCATTGTGCGCGCCAAGTCAAAATCAAGCGGGCGCGGAAGTGGCTGCCGATAGGGTGGGTTCCACAGGCTTGGGTCCAGGAAATTCGTCCCCTCCGACTTGGGTGGGGGCAGAAAGATTGCAAAGAACCCTCCGGCAAAACCGGCGTGTCGCATGCGGGGTAGATCAAGATGGCCTCGCGCCTCTCCTTCGATCCAGATTTTTTCGCGCAGGTCCGGTTGGACCAGCAGGCGCATCACCAGATCGTTGTGGCCGTCAAAAAAGGGGATCATGTCGGTTTTCCTGCAGATTTGCGCTGTATCCTTTCTTTTCGGAACGGTTTTTGCAAGCTGAACGGATCTTCGCCAGCTTTACCAAAGCGCTTTGGATTGTGCTTGTGCCAGATGGGCTAAACCGTGTATCGGTAGAGCGGGAATTCCAGAATTGTTGATCTTTTCGACTCGGGCCAGTCTTCAAACCGTTCAGCAATTTGTGGAACATCGTTTTCTGATATCGAGGGAGGTCGCTATGACTATTCGTGTTACCGTCTGGGGTGAAAACGTTCACGAGACTAAGAACAAGATTGTTGCGGGCATCTATCCCAAGGGGATGCACACGACGATCGCAGATGCCTTGAATGCCGATCCTGCCCTTTCGGCGACCACGGTCACCCTGCAAGACCCCGAGCATGGCCTGACCGAAGCGAAACTGGCAGAAACCGACGTTCTGATCTGGTGGGGGCATGCCGCCCATGGTGATGTGCAAGATGCCATCGTCGAGCGGGTGTGCAATGCGGTCTGGTCGGGGATGGGGATCATCTTTCTTCATTCGGCGCATTTCGCAAAACCGTTCAAGCGTCTGATGGGCTCGCCCTGCAATCTGACCTGGCGTGAGGCTGGTGAACGCGAGCGGATTTGGCTGACCAGCCGAAACCACCCGATCGCCGCAGGTTTGCCCGATCACTTCGAACTGGAAAACGAAGAGATGTATGGCGAACCCTTTGGTGTGCCGGACCCGATGGAAACCGTGTTTGTGTCGTGGTTCCAGGGGGGCGAAGTGTTCCGTTCGGGCCTGACCTACAAGCGGGGCGCGGGCAATGTGTTCTATTTCCGCCCCGGCCACGAAACCTATCCGACCTATCACGACAAGAACGTGCAAAAGGTCATCTCGAACGCGGCGAAATGGGCATACAACCCGGCGGCACGGATCGCAGACCCAAGTGCGGCCCCGAATGTTCCGGTGGAAACGGCGTTGGAAAAGATCGAAGAGCGCGGCCCCCGTCTGCATCAGGCTGGCGAAGAAGGATACCGGTAAGATGGTCAAACCCGTTCGCTTGTTAATCGTCGGCACGGGGGGCATGGCCCGCCATCACGCCGAACATTTCGCAAAGATCCCGGGCGTGTCTCTGGTGGCTGGTGTCGATACGCGCCCGGCCCAGCTTGAGGCCTTTCAGGCGGCCCATGGCATTGCGCACGGCTTCACCTCGATCGAGGAGGCGCTGAAGTGGGGGGAATTCGACGCCGTCACCAACGTGACGCCCGACCCTGCCCATTATCCGACTGTCATGCCGTTTCTGGCGGCGGGCAAACATGTCCTGTGTGAAAAGCCTTTGGCCACGAACGAAGCGCATGCCATGGAAATGGCGACGGCTGCGGCAAAGGCGGGCGTGGTCAATATGGTCAACCTGACCTATCGCAATGTGCCGGCCTTGCAAGAAGCCGCGCGGATGGTCCGCGCCGGTGCCATTGGAACGGTCCGGCATTTCGAGGCGTCTTATCTGCAAAGCTGGTTGACCCAACCGGCATGGGGCGATTGGAAGACCGAGTCTCAGTGGCTGTGGCGGTTGTCGAGCAAGCACGGATCAAAAGGCGTGCTGGGCGATGTTGGCATCCACATTCTGGACTTTGCCACCTTTGTTGCCGGCCTTTCCGCGACCAACATCTCGTGTTTGCTGCGCACCTTTGACAAGGCCCCCGGCGGTCAGATCGGGGAATATGTGCTGGATGCGAATGACAGCGCAACGATGCAGGTCGTGCTGGAAAACGGGGCTTTGGGCACGGTTGCGGCAACGCGCTTTGCGACGGGCCATCTGAACGACCTGCGCCTGCGTCTCTATGGCGACAAAGGGGGGCTGGAGGTCAGCTTTGAAAAGGCGGTCAGCAAATTGCGCGCCTGTCTTGAGCCCAACATTCAATCGGCCGAGTGGACCGAGATCGAATGCCCGGAAACGCCGATGGTCTATCAGCGCTTTATCGCGGCGATCCGTGGCGAAGGGGAAGCCATCCCCGATTTTGCCCGTGGTGCCGATCTTCAGCGGCTGCTGGACCGGGCCGAGCAATCGGCTGGCCAGAATGGGGTCGTGCTGGCGATCTGAACTTGTGCAGGGCAGGCGGGGTCACGCACCTCGCCTGCCACACTCAAAGGGGGCTTTTCGCCCCCCGCCGCCGTCAGCCTTTCGACAGCTTTTCTTCCAATGCGGCCAGACGCGCGGCCAAGGCGGTATTTTCTTCGCGGGCGCGGGCGGCCATGGCACGAACGGCCTCGAATTCTTCGCGGGTCACGAAATCGCGGTCGGCCATCCACCGGTCGATGAAGCCTTTCATCGCGGTTTCGGCTTCGGTCTTTGCGCCTTGGGCCACGCCCATTGCATTGGTCATCAACTGACTCAGATCATCGAACAGCTTGTTGTTGCCCGCCATGAGGCCATCCTTTCGCGCTTTGCCCCTATATGGACTTCTGCGCGGCCGGGCTCAAGTGTGGGCATCACAACTTGGCGCGCCACATTGACATATTTCCCCCGCTTGCCGACAAGCATGCGGACATTTGCTGTGCAAAGGTAGATCATGAGCTACATTCCGTTTCCCGACATCTCGCCCGAGATTTTCTCGATCTCGATTGACGGGATGACCTTTGCGCTGCGTTGGTATGCGTTGGCCTATATCGCCGGGCTGCTGATTGGATGGAAGCTGGCCGTCATGGCCGTGCGACGCCCGGCGCTTTGGGGTGGCCAACCGCCGATGACCGAAGAGCAGATCGAGTCTCTGCTCACTTGGGTTATTCTTGGCGTCATTCTGGGCGGCCGTCTGGGGCATGTGCTGTTCTACCAGCCGGGGGACTATTTCGCGCACCCCTTGCAGATTTTCAAAATCTGGGAAGGTGGAATGTCGTTTCATGGTGGGTTTCTGGGTGTGGCGGTGGCGGGGATCGCCTTTTGCCGCAGCCAAGGGATTGCGATGCTCAAGACCGCCGATCTCATGGCGATCAGCGCGCCGCCCGGGCTGTTTCTGGGAACAGCACCTGCCGTTTAGTGCACGCCTCGGTCTCAGCTCGGGGCCGCTAGGCCGTTGATCCACGCCACGAACCCGTCGTCGCACCGCACCCTGAGAAGCAGGCGCTGGTAGTCCCGGCCGCGGGCGTACAGCGAGATGACAGCCTGCGTCGGATCGGCCAGGCGGGCGGTCTCGTGCGCGCGCCAGTCGCCCGACGCCGAGACCGGCAGGTAGTCCATGCGGGCGGTGATCACGCTCACCGTCCCCTCCACCAGAGCGGCCGGACGGGCCCGCTTCATGCCATGCGAAGCCATGTAATCCATGCTTGCATGAAACCCGGACGCCAGCCAGG
>JALQUQ010000691.1 GCA_023263735.1 Paracoccaceae bacterium
GGCCACGTCCTTGAAGAAACGCATGACAGGATTTTGCGTTTCACCGGAACTGAACCAGTTGATGATGGTTGCGGGCAGCAAGATGATTGACGATGCAAAGATCGGTGGAATCACGCCAGCCATGTTGAGCTTAAGGGGCAGGTGCGAAGACTGACCACCGTAGACTTTGTTGCCGACCTGACGACGCGCATAGTTCACCAGGATTTTGCGCTGTCCGCGCTCGACAAAGACCACGAAATAGGTCACCAGTGCAACAATTGCAACCACAACCAAAGCCACCAAAGGTCCCATCGCACCCGTGTTGACCAGCTCAAACAAACCACCCATCGCCTGCGGCAAACCTGCAGCGATACCGGCAAAGATCAGGATCGAAATGCCATTACCCAGGCCACGCTCCGTGATTTGTTCACCCAGCCACATCAGGAACATGGTGCCAGCAGTCAAACTGACCACAGCCGTCATGCGGAAGCCAAAACCAGGGTTGATCACCAAGCCTGCGGAAGCCTCTAGCGCGACTGCAATACCCAAGGACTGGAAAAGAGCCAGACCCAAGGC
>JALQUQ010000692.1 GCA_023263735.1 Paracoccaceae bacterium
GCGGATCGTAGAGCATTTGCAGCATCAGCTCGTCCTGCGTGGTCAAGAGGCCGAACTCTTCGTCGTCGTTGAAGATCGACGGGCGCGCGCGCGGGCTGTCGTTGGCAAGGCCCATGCCTTGCGCCAGTTCCTCGTGGATGCACGACAGGCGCAGAAGGTCGGGGTGTTCGCCGCGAATGAGCGCTACGGCCTTGTCATAGCGCACACCGTCTGCGCCGAAGGTGCCGATCACGATGCAGAGCTGGTCTTTCGGCAGGTCGATGACCGTGCGGATCGAGGTTTCGTCGATGCCGGGCAGAAGCTCGCGCAGGCGTGTTTCATAGCCCTGACGGTCAAGCTCGTTGAGGACAAGGACCACGTAATTCGGCTGGAAGGCGCTCTGGCGGATTGGCACGCCGGTCAGGGCGGACAAACGACCCGCATAATCAGCAATAGCGGCGCTGTCCTTGATGCGTTGGGCGGTGGGGATTGAGGTGCCGAACTCGATCGACATTCGGATCGGCTGATCCCAGCGGCGCAGACGTGAAATCGCTGTCTGGGCCCGCAGCGTGCC
>JALQUQ010000693.1 GCA_023263735.1 Paracoccaceae bacterium
CTACGGGCTTGCGGCGACGCTGTGGAGCGAGAACATCAACGTCGCGTTGGACATCGCGCCGAAGCTGGCGGCGGGGGTGGTCTGGATCAACGGGACCAATATGTTCGACGCTGCGGCACCGTTCGGTGGCATTCGGGAAAGCGGGTTCGGGCGCGAAGGTGGGCCGGAAGGGATGATGGCCTACACCAAGCCGTTGGGCAGCGGCAAGACGCTGGGCAAGATTGCCGGGTTCAGCAGCGGGCCGGATGCGGAGCCGCAGGCGGTGGACCGGACGGCCAAGCTGTATGTCGGGGGCAAGCAGGCGCGGCCTGATGGGGGATACGCCTACGAGGTCTACACCAAAGCGGGCAAGCTGATTGGTCAGGCGCCGCTGGCAAACCGCAAGGATGTGCGCAACGCGGTTGAGGCGGCGCGCGGGGCGGCCGGCTGGGCCGGGACAACGGCGCATCTGCGGGCGCAGATCCTCTATTACATCGCGGAGAATCTTGCGGCGCGGAAAGACGAGTTCGCCACACGTCTCAACCAGATGACCGGCGCAAAGACCGGCGCGAC
>JALQUQ010000694.1 GCA_023263735.1 Paracoccaceae bacterium
GCTTGGGCAGGTCGCCATGCGCGGCGATCAGCCCTTCGGTCATGTCGTTGGGGTGGCTGGTGGTATAGCGGATGCGGGCCAGCTGGGGGATATCCGCCAGCGCCTCGATCAGCTTTTCCAGCCCGCGATTGCTTTCGTCGCGCCAGGCGTTGACGTTCTGCCCCAGCAGGGTGATCTCGCGCGCGCCCTGGCCCACCAGCGCACGCGCCTCGTCCATCACCGCCGACCAGCTGCGCGAGACCTCGGCGCCGCGCGTATAGGGCACGACGCAATAGGTGCAGAATTTGTCGCAGCCCTCCTGCACGGTCAGGAAGGCGGTCGGCCCCTGCTTGCGGCGGGCCGGCAGGCTGCCGAACTTGGAGACGATCGGCATGTCGGTGTCGAGCGCCGTGCGGCCGGCCGCGGCCTCGGACACCAGTTCCGGCAGGCGGTGATAGGCTTGCGGGCCGACGACGATATCGACGCTCGGCGCGCGGCGCGGAATCTCCGAACCCTCGGCCTGCGCAACGCAGCCGGCGACGGCGATCATCGGGCTCGAACCGTCCTCGCGG
>JALQUQ010000695.1 GCA_023263735.1 Paracoccaceae bacterium
GGGCCCCAAAGCGAAGCGATGCCAGCAGCAATACAGGCAAATGGATTAGCGCCAGAAGAACCTGAAAGACGCACAGTCGAGGTTGACGCGTTTTGCTCATGGTCCGCGTGCAAGATGAAAATACGATCTAGCGCACGCGCAAGAACCGGATTGACCTTATATTCTTCGCAAGGGACGGCAAAGCACATGCGGAGAAAATTTGACGTGTAATCGAGATCATTCTTTGGATAAACGAAAGGCTGGCCAACTGAATATTTATAAGCCATTGCGGCAAGAGTTGGGATTTTAGCGATCATGCGCGTAGAGGCGACCATCCGCTCTACAGGATCGGCGATATTCGTTGAGTCATGATAAAATGCCGATAGCGCGCCAACAGACGCCACCATTACCGCCATCGGATGCGCGTCGCGGCGGAAGCCTTGGAAGAAGCGCGCCATTTGCTCATGGACCATAGTGTGACGCGTGATGCGATAGTCAAAATTGGCTTTCTCTGCTGCTGAGGGCAGCTCGCCGTAAAGAAGCAGATAGCAGGTTTCGAGAAAGTCGCC
>JALQUQ010000696.1 GCA_023263735.1 Paracoccaceae bacterium
CGTATAACTTCATCTTAGGACGGTCAACTCCAATTACAAACTTCCTGTTAGTTGCAGGATCGCTGTAACGGTTCTTTAACTGCTTGACCATCATCTGATTTAGGTCTTGGAGTTCTTCCGAGCTGATGAGTGCGAACATGAAGTCTGCTGTTGCTGGCAATCCAAACGATTCGCTTGTATCTTCGAGTCCAAGGTCTGTATTTGTGTATCCAGAACGAGTAGTCTGAGTCGCCGAGATAATCGGTACATTTTGCTCGACCGCCAAACCACGAAGCTCCTCCGCAATCGCCTTAACATATGTGTAACTGTTGACGCTGCCACCTTGTTTCATCCTCGATGATATACAAATGTTCAAATAATCAATGTAGACAATATCAGGAACGAAACCTTTTTTGATCTTTAGCTCATTAAACAAATGTCTAAAGTTAGCAGACCCAGCTGTTGCTGTTGGGTACTCCTTAATGATTAGCTTACCTGTTGTCTTGCCTCTTACACGTTCAATCTTCTTATCATAAGCATCTTTAGGAAGCATGGCAAGTTCATCTACT
>JALQUQ010000697.1:0-299 GCA_023263735.1 Paracoccaceae bacterium
ATTTGGGCGATCTTACTTGATCTTGCCTTCCTTGTATTCGACA
The DNA here is from genome assembly GCA_023263735.1 of Paracoccaceae bacterium. Taxonomy (GTDB): domain Bacteria; phylum Pseudomonadota; class Alphaproteobacteria; order Rhodobacterales; family Rhodobacteraceae; genus Pseudotabrizicola. The sequence continues at coordinate 44 of JALQUQ010000697.1, forward strand.
TGCTTGCGCACGACCGGATCGAACTTTCGTACGGTCATCTTCTCGGTCATGGTGCGAGCGTTTTTCTTGGTGACGTAGAAGTGCCCGGTCCCCGCGGTGGAGTTCAGGCGGATCTTGATGGTGGTCGGCTTCGCCATGGCTCTTGTCTCCTGATCGCGGGCCAGTCATGGCGCAGCGCGTAAATTCGTATCGAAGCCGCCTTTTACCCGCCGCTGTGGCGGAGTCAACCGCCAAAGGTGAAAGAATTGCGCGGATG
>JALQUQ010000697.1:309-546 GCA_023263735.1 Paracoccaceae bacterium
CCCTTGGATGACCATTCGTCTAAGCGCGATGTTGCCACCGCGCCTCTAGCTGCCAACCCGGGCCTCTCGGGTTCAGGCGTCCTTGCGGGGATATCGGGGCGTTGCCGCTCCGATCACGCCCGCGCGAGGCCCCTATTCGGCATTGCTCCGGGTGGGGCTTGCCTTGCCGGTCCTGTCGGTGCCATGGGTGATCACGAGGCCGGCGACATCGGGCTGCAGCAACAAGTCGCGCACGCG
>JALQUQ010000698.1 GCA_023263735.1 Paracoccaceae bacterium
TCGATGAATTGTAAGGAGTAGCGAGCTATGGCGCATCAGAAACTCAATTTGCCCTCGAAAATCTGCCTGCAGTGCCAGCGCCCGTTCGAGTGGCGCAAGAAGTGGTGGCGTTGCTGGGACGAGGTGCGATTCTGCTCCGAACGTTGCAAACGCGAACACAAGCTGGAACAACGACGGCCGCTGCCGGTGGATTCTCACGCTGGCAGTGGGCGCGTCAAAAGCAATGCCTGCGCAGCGGGCCAGGTCGAAGACGAGTTCGGCTGACGCGCTACACAGGCACAACGGACTGGTCTGGCTGACGCGTCAGTTCTGACGCGCCGCCTCGCGTACCAGTTGGGCTTTCTGCTGCTTGTTCAGCATGCCCGCCTTGACCATGGTTTCCGCCGCATGGCTGACGCAACTGACGTACTGGCCATGATTCGGTAACTGATCGGCCTGACACATCCAGCCAACGTAGGCGATGCCATCACACCCTTCGATGGTAACGGTGCTGCCCAGTGCCGTGGCCGGGCACATGTCGGCATCGTTGGTTACGCCATCACCGTC
>JALQUQ010000699.1 GCA_023263735.1 Paracoccaceae bacterium
GGGTCTATCGCACCGACGATGGCGCCACTCCGGTGTTCGGCGCGATCAAAGCTGCCGAGAAAAGGCTGCTCGAAACCCAGGATTCCAAGGCCTCTCTTGGTCCCGAAGGCGACATGGGCTTTGTCCACGCGCTGATGCCGTACATCTTTGGCAAGCAGGACCCCAGCAAGGGCGGACGGATCGAGGGCATGCAGGCCCCCGGCGGTACTGGCGCGGTGCGTCTTGCCGTGGCGCTGGCGAAGAAGGCTGGGGTCAAGCGGGTGTGGATGGGCACGCCCAGCTGGCCGAACCACGCACAGATTTTTGCTGACCTGGGGCTGGAGCTGAAGACGTTCCTCCATGCCAACAAGGCTGGCCTGGCCGACATGGATTCGCTGCGCACCGCGCTGAACCTGGCCGAGCCGGGCGATGCGGTGCTGCTGCATGGCTGCTGCCACAACCCGACCGGGATCGACTACACCCCGGGGCAGTGGGACGAGATTGCCCCGCTGCTGGCGGAGAAAAAGCTGCTGCCACTGCTCGACCTGGCCTATCAGGGCCTGGG
>JALQUQ010000700.1:0-280 GCA_023263735.1 Paracoccaceae bacterium
CCTGATCGCCCCGCAGCCGCACTGACGAGACGAGAATGAGCACGCTCCACCCCTCCGCCCTCGTCGACGACAGGCTTGCCCGGCGCAACGTAGCGGTTCTTGTCATCGCGCAGGCGATCCTCGGAGCCCAGATGCCGATGATCTTTACCATCGGCGGCCTTGCCGGCGGGATGCTGGGCGGCAACCCCTGTTTCGCCACATTGCCTATCTCGGCCATCGTCTTTGGATCAATGACCACCGCGCCGTGGCTCTCGCCGTTGATGCAGCAACGGGGCCGAAA
>JALQUQ010000700.1:290-543 GCA_023263735.1 Paracoccaceae bacterium
GGCGCGATCGCGGCCGCCATCGGCAGCGCAGTCAGCGCGGCAGGGCTCTACTACGGCTCGTTCGGCATCTTCCTCATCGGCTCCTACCTCACCGGCATCTATATGTCGGCTCAAGGGTTCTTCCGCTTTGCCGCCGCCGATACGGCTTCGGCCGATTTCCGGCCCAAGGCAATCTCCTATGTCATGGCGGGTGGGCTGGTTTCGGCACTCTTTGGGCCACAGCTGAACAAGCTGGTGATGGATGCCTATGTCG
>JALQUQ010000069.1 GCA_023263735.1 Paracoccaceae bacterium
GTCTGGCCGACTTCCTGACGGCATTGAGTGCCGCAGCACCATGGACGGCAGATATGTCCGAAGGGGACGGACAGGCCGAATCCGTGGCTGCCGATCCCTTGCCGGATCAACGTGCCAAGGGCGAGACGCGCCTGTTGCGGTTGCCGGTGATGTTGGGGGCACTTGCAAATCTGCGGACAAAGCGGGTGGCGGCCAATGACACCGAACAGGTGACCGCGCCGGGATTTGCACAAAAGCTGCGGTTCCGGCACGGAAAATCGCTGTTCCTTGCAACCTGCGCGGTGGTCGCGAGCGGAGGGGTGCTTATTCCCCAGGCAATGGCTTTCCTGTAAGTCCCGGCAAGCGTGGGATTTTGCGATTGAGGCAGAGAGAAGGGCGCAATTGCGCCCTTTTTCAGCTTTTCAAACCCTTGGCCCGGCGCTAGCACTGGGGGTCTAACCGGGGGGAAAGATGACGTACTGTGTCGGTTTGCTGCTGAATGAAGGGATTGTGCTGTTGTCTGACACCCGCACCAATGCCGGGCTCGACAATATCGCAACCTATCGCAAGATGTTTCAGTTTCAGGTGCCGGGCGAACGGGTCATCACCATTCTGACCGCGGGCAGCCTCTCGGTGACGCAAACCACCATCGCTCGCCTGCGCGAAGCGATCGAAGACCCCGAAGCCACTGGCGAAACCTCGATCATGATGGCGCCGACCATGTTGAAAGTGGCGGATATCATCGGCAATTGCCTGTCGCAGGTGCGGGCGGACATCGATCAGAAAATGTCGATGGCCCAAGGGGTCAGCGCGTCAATGATCGTTGCGGGGCAGCGCAAGGGCGGCGATATGCGCATGTTCCTGATCTATCCCGAAGGCAATTACATCGAAGCGACCGAAGACACCCCGTTTCTGCAAATCGGGGAACATAAATACGGCAAACCCATCCTTGACCGCGTGGTGCGCCCCGAAACCAGTCTGGTCGACGCGGCCAAGGCTGTCTTGCTGAGCATGGATTCAACGCTTCGGTCGAACCTGAGTGTCGGGATGCCGCTCGATCTTTGCGTGATCAAGCGCGATGCCTGTAAAATCGACCACACCCGCCGCATCGAGGCGGGGGACAAGGCGTTTCAGTCGATGAGCGAGGCATGGTCCAAGGCGCTGCGGGACGGGTTCACCCAGATTACGATCTGATCACCGATGCGCGGCAAAAAGCTGCGCCACATCGTCAAAGAACTGATTGCGCAGGGCGGGCTGCTCCATCATCAGTTCATGCTCGGCATTCGGGTATTCGCGGAACCCTGCGTTGCGCCAACGCTTCATCCGCTCGGATATGGGGTGTTTTTCGACCACCCGTTCGTCGGACCCAAGCCCCGTCAGCACCGGAACCGTGGGCGAGGGCGTTAACGCCAGAGATCGACATTCGGCCAGGGCAGCACTGACCCAGCCGATGCTTGGCGCGCCAAGGGCCAGTTCGGGCCGTTCCTGCACCTGCCGCTGCATATAGCGCCACATCTCGGGATCTTTGGTCAAAACGTTGTTTTCAAACGGGGAAATCGCGACATAGGTGTTGCGCGACGTGCCCGGCGCAGGCCGGGTTCCCAACCCCATGACCTTCAGCACCGCGGCCAAGGGGCGGGCAATGGGGCGCAGGACGGGCTGGATCGCAATTCCCCACATCGGCGCCGAAAAGGCCGCCGCCGCCACGGGCAGACCATTGATCAAAGAACGCAATCCGATGCAGCCACCCATCGAATGGGCCAGCATGTAAAAAGGTTGCGGCAAATTCAGGTCCTTGGCCATGGTGACAAGGGCCCGAACATCGGCCTGATAGTCGTGAAAATCGCACACATGCCCGATCATCCGATCGGCAAGCGGGCGGTCGGCCAAACCCTGACCCCGCCAGTCGATCGCCAGAGTGGCAAAGCCGCGCAGGGCCAGATCCCGCGCCGCCTCACCGTATTTCTCGACATATTCGGTGCGCCCCGGAAATAGCAAAACCGTCCCCTGCGCCCCGGCCAGCGGCCAGATGGCCGCGCGCAGGCGCACGCCGTCCTCGGTGGTCAACCAATGCGCCTGAACATTGGGGTCCCCTTGGGCAAGCGATTGAAAAAACGGGGCTTCCGGATAGGGCGCTGACATCAGCTCAGGACCGATCCCAGCTTCATCGCAAGGCCCATGCTTCCATCAACCGACAGTTTGCCTTGCATGAAGGCCGACGTCGCATTCAGATCCCCTTCGAGGATGGCCTGAAACACCTCGGCCGAGGCGGTCAGAACGACATCTGCCTCGTCATCTCCGGCGCGCACGCCATCGGCGTCGAGCATGATCGCCCCTTCGCCGGTGATGACGAATTTGGCCACGCCGTCAAAGCCTGCGGACACCTTTTCCGACAGCCGACGCACGGCTTCGTTGACGATATCGCTCATTCCTATTCCCCTTTTGACACATCGCTGGAAAGTGACGCGCCGCCTATGGTTTTTCTACCTGTGCGCGCTAATGTGCAAGGTATGGAAAGCCGACTCCGCCTTTACAATACTATCGTTGCGGCACTTTGCGCCGTTTTTTTCGGCTGCGGGTCCGCTTTTGCCGATCAGGCCAAGCTTGACGACCTGTTACAGCGCCTTTTGACGGCGGATACGGCCGCCGCCGGGCGGATCGAGCGGGAAATCTGGAACGAATGGTCCAAAAGCGGGTCGCCGGCGATGGATCTTTTGTTGAAACGGGGCCGCGAGGCGATGGCTGCGGGCCGCAATGACGAAGCGATCGAACATTTCACGGCCCTGATCGACCATGACCCCGATTTTGCCGAAGGGTGGAATGCCCGCGCGACCGCCTATTTCAATGCGGGGCTGCTGGGTCCGTCGGTTGCAGATATTGCCGAAACCCTAAAACGCAACCCAAAGCATTTTGGCGCGCTGTCCGGCCTGGGCGCGATTTATGAACAGCTTGACCGCAAGGACCGGGCTCTGCAGGTCTATCGGGCGGCTTTGGCTATACATCCCCATCTGGCAGGGGTAACAGAAGCGATTGAGCGGCTGGAAAAAGCCACGGCGGGCACTGACCTTTAAGGCAAAGCAATGAACTTAACCGGGCGGGTTACGGCGGTTCTTGGGCCGACGAACACGGGAAAGACGCACTTCGCGATCGAACGGATGCTGGGGCATCGCACGGGGGTCATTGGTCTGCCGCTGCGGCTTCTTGCGCGCGAGGTTTATGATCGGATCGTGGCCCAGCGTGGCCCGTCGGTGGTGGCCCTTGTCACCGGCGAAGAGCGGATCGTGCCCGAGCGTACCCAATATTGGGTCTGTACGGTCGAGGCGATGCCGCTGGAGATTGGGGCGGATTTCGTGGCCATCGACGAAATCCAGATGTGCGCCGACCCCGAGCGCGGGCATGTGTTCACCGACCGTCTTTTGCGGGCGCGCGGGCTGGTCGAAACGCTGTTCATGGGCGCCGAAACCATGCGGCAGGTGATTGCGCATCTGGTGCCGGGCGTGACCTTCCTGAAACGCGACCGTTTCAGCGAATTGACCTACACAGGTTCGAAAAAGATAAGTCGGATGCCCCCTCGGAGCGCGATTGTGGGGTTTTCTGTTGAAAATGTGTATGCGATTGCCGAGCTGATCCGGCGTCAAAAGGGCGGTTGCGCGGTTGTCATGGGGGCCCTGTCGCCCCGCACCCGCAATGCGCAGGTTGAACTCTATCAAAATGGCGAGGTCGATTATCTGGTCGCGACTGATGCGATCGGGATGGGCCTGAACCTTGATATCAAGCATGTCGCTTTTTCCGCGACGGCCAAATTCGATGGCCGCCGGATGCGCCAGCTTTACCCCCAAGAGCTGGCCCAGATCGCAGGCCGCGCCGGTCGCCATACGGAAAACGGCACCTTTGGCGTGACGGGCGAGGCGCGGCCCTTTGACGAAGACATCGTCGAGGCGATTGAAGAGCACCGCTTTACCCCGGTTCGCAAACTGCAATGGCGCAATTCGGCGCTGGAATTCGGCACGGTGGAAAAGCTGATCCGCAGTCTGGAACACCCAACCGACAACGAATGGCTTAGCCGGGCGCGCGATGCCGACGACGTGGTTGCACTGAAAGCCATGGCCGATTTGCCCGAGGTGCGCGAAAAACTGATCGCCCCGCGCCGGGTGCAATTGCTGTGGGATGTGTGCCGGATTCCCGATTTCCGGGGCACCTCGCTGACCGATCACGTGACGCTGCTGACTCGGATTTACGAATTTCTGGTGGGTCGCGGCTTGGGCGGTGGGCGGGTTCCCAGCGATTGGATGGCAAAAGCGGTACAGCGGATCGATAAAACCGATGGCGATATCGATGCAATCTCGAAAAGATTGGCATATATCCGCACATGGACCTACGTTGCGCAGCGCAAAGGCTGGGTTGATGACGAAACCCATTGGCGCGAAGAGACTCGCGCTGTAGAAGACCGCCTGTCGGATGCATTGCATGCCCGACTGACACAAAGATTTGTTGATCGGCGGACAAGCGTCTTGCTCCGGCGATTGAAACAGAAGGAGACCCTCGTGGCCGAGGTGAATGACAAGGGTGAAGTGATGGTCGAAGGCGAATTCGTCGGCCGTCTTGATGGGTTCCGCTTTCAGCAGGATGCCTCCAGTTCGACGGATGAGGCGAAAGTGGTGCGTCAGGCCGCCATTCAGGCGCTGAGACCCGAATTCCATCTGCGCGCGGACCGCTTTTACAATGCGCCCGATACCGAGATGGACTTTACCGAACAGGGCGGCCTGATGTGGGGCTCTTCTGCGGTGGGCAAATTGGTCAAGGGCGCCGACATCATGCGCCCCTCGGTCGAGGCCTTCGTGGATGACGAAGCGGGCGAAGAGGTGGCCGAAAAGGTGCGCCGCCGTCTGCAACATTTCATCGATCGCAAGGTCGCCGCGCTGTTCGAGCCGCTGACCGCCCTGAACAAGGACGAAACGCTGCAGGGGCTGGCCCGGGGCTTTGCCTTCCGTCTGGTCGAGGCACTGGGTGTCTTGCCGCGTGACGGTGTGGCCGCCGAGGTCAAGGAACTGGATCAGGACGCCCGGGGTGCCCTGCGCAAGCATGGCGTGCGGTTCGGCCAATATACGATCTTCCTTCCCCTGTTGCTGAAACCGGCGCCGACCCGTCTGCGTCTGGTGTTGTGGAGCCTGTGGAACGGCCTGTCGGAGTTTCCGGAAAGCCCGCCTCCGGGTCTGGTCACGATTCCGAATGTGCCGGATGTTGAAAAACAGCATTACACGCTGGCCGGTTATCATCCGGCTGGGGTGCGTGCGATTCGGATCGACATGCTGGAACGTCTGGCCGATCTGTTGCGCCAGAAGGATGCCCGCGCCGGATTCGAGGCTGTGCCGGATATGCTGTCGATCACCGGCATGACGCTGGAGCAATTCTCTGACCTGATGCAGGGCCTCGGCTATCGCGCTGAAAAGGGCGAGCGCGCCAAGGTCAAAGCCGCGCCAGAGCCTGCCCCGGTTGACCCGAATGCGCCGCAGAACCCGATCCCCGAAGAGGTGTCGGTTCTGGCCGAGGCGGCAGAGCCGGATGCCGCCCCCGAACAGGAAGTGTTCTACACCTTTACCTGGGCCCCCAAGCCGCGCTTCCAACGTCCGGAACGGGCGCCGCGCGGGCCGCAGGGGGACCGCAAGGAGCGTGGAGACCGTCCAGCGGGTGGCAATCGGTCGAATGAAGGCCGGGGCGAGCGTCGCAAGCCCGAAGGTCAGCCCGGTGAAGCCAAGCCGGAGGGTCGCCCCGAAGGCCGGGGAGAGGGGCGCCGCAATGACGGTGGCAAACCTCAGGGCAAAAAGGGTGGCAAGCCCGATCGCGCCAAGGACAACAAGGCCCGGAATTTCGAAGCCCGGCCCCCGCGTCCTGAAAAGCCGATCGACCCGGACAACCCATTCGCCGCTCTGATGGCGTTGAAGGGCAAGGTCTGACCCATTGCCGGGGCCCGGAGGACGCAGCGATGCCGCCGCCCAGCCTCGGCTGCGGCTGGATAAGTGGTTGTGGCAGGCGCGTTTTTTCAAGACGCGCGGCATCGCCGCCGAAATGATCGAATCTGGCCGGTGTCGAATCAACGGCCAGCGCAGCCTCAAGCCCGGTCACGGCATTCTGGTCGGCGATGTCCTGACGTTTATTCAGGGCAACGACGTCCGGATCGTGCGTGTTCTGGCTTTGGGCTTGCGGCGCGGTCCGGCGACCGAGGCGCAGGAATTGTATCACGAGATCGCGCGGGCGGAACGCGTTCGCCCGCCAGACACGCTTGAATGATTTGGCGGCATGCTCTAGCAAAGGCCGCGACGAACCAAAGGGCTTATTCCGATGACTTATGTGGTGATTGATAACTGCATTGCCTGTAAATACACCGACTGCGTTGAAGTGTGTCCGGTTGACTGTTTTTACGAAGGCGAGAATATGCTCGTGATCCACCCGGATGAATGCATCGATTGCGGTGTGTGCGAACCGGAATGCCCGGCGGACGCCATTCGCCCGGATACCGAACCGGACATGGAAAAATGGGTGACCTTTAACCGGAAATATTCGGAACTTTGGCCGGTGATCACGGTTCGCAAAGACCCGTTGCCCGAAGCGAAAGACCGCGATGGCGAAACCGACAAGCTGTCAAAGTATTTCTCGGAAGCCGCAGGCGAGGGCAACTGAAGCCCGCCCAAACAGTTGCTGATTCGTGAATATGCGAGTCGATTTCTAGGCGTGGCGGCCAGAAAATAAGCAGAATCAAGGCTCCAACCCGGTGTTGGGGCCTGCGCTGGCAGTTGGATTCGGCGCTATTCTGTGTTATAGATCTGTCACAAACTTAAATGGAAGCCTGACGCCAGCCCGGTGCTGCTCGCACGGGATGGCTTATCTTGTGACAATTCGATCTTGCATTCACGGTGGCTCTTTCTGCCGTGGTGTTATTTTTGTCGCTGGATCAGGTGTAGTCTTGTAGGAAGCGACCTGAATGACCAAGACAAAGAAGCCCGAGTTCCGCCCGAATGAATTTGTGGTCTATCCCGCACATGGTGTTGGCAAGATCGTCTCGATCGAGGAGCAGGAGGTAGCTGGCTTCAAATTGGAGCTTTTCGTCATCACCTTTGAAAAGGACAAGATGACGCTGCGCGTTCCCACCCACAAAGCCACCGAAATCGGCATGCGCCCCCTGTCGGCCCCCGATGTCGTGTCCAAGGCTTTGGACACCCTGAAGGGCAAAGCCAAGGTGAAGCGCGCCATGTGGTCGCGCCGCGCGCAGGAATATGAACAAAAGATCAACTCGGGTGATCTGATGGCCATTGCCGAAGTCGTGCGCGATCTGCATCGCAACGATGACCAGCGCGAGCAATCCTATTCCGAGCGTCAGCTGTACGAAGCCGCGCTGGAGCGCTTGACCCGTGAAGTCGCCGCCGTTTCCGGTGTGGATACCGGCGCGGCTGCAAAGAAGGTGGATGATGTTCTGGTCGGTCGCGCTGCCTGAGGGGCGGCAGGATCGCAGAATTTGAAAACGGCCCCTTGGTGGGCCGTTTTTTATTGGTCAGGCGGCCAATAGGGCGATCATGCCACAAAGGGCGCCGAGTTCGGTCAGTTGCTGCGACGCGCCCAGAATATCGCCGGTCTGGCCCCCGATGCGCCGCCAAGCCACCAGCCCGACGCCGCCCGCGATGACTGCGGCGATCCCCCCCAACCACAGGGCCAAAGCGCCCAGCAAGCTGACCGCAATCCCGATGGCAAGGAACACCGCAAGCCCGGCCGCGACCCAGCCCGGTTTGCCCACATGCTGCGACAGGCCGGATCTGCGCGCATTGGGAAGGGCGGTCATCAAGACGGCCATCGGCGCGCGGCTTAGCGCGGCCACGGCGATGATCCCGTCGATCCGGCCCAAATCGATCAGATGCGTCAGGGCCTGCCATCGGATCAGCGAACCGAAAATCAGGGCAAGCGTTCCATAACTGCCGATATGGCTGTCTTTCATGATTTCCAGCCGCCGCTCAGTCGTCCAGCCGCCAAAGAGGCCGTCGAACGTATCGGCCAAGCCATCCTCATGCAGCGCGCCCGTCGTCAAAGCGGCCAAAGCCATCGCCAAAGCGGCGGCAATGCCAGCGGGCAGGCCCAGTCGCATCGACACCAAAGCGGTCAAGGCGGCCAAAGACCCGATCCCCAACCCCACCAAAGGCCAAGCCCAAGCCGCCTGTGCGCGATGCCGTTCGGTTCGGGGCATTGGCAGGCGGCTTAACAGCCCAAAGGCCGAAAGCAGGTCGTGAAAGGGCTGCGTCGCAGTGTCGCGTAAGGGCATATTTGCGTCCTTTTCCTCGTGGCGCTAGCCGCAAAGCCTCTGTATCGAAGGGTTCGAAATCACGCAATCCGAGAGAACCCATGTCGCATCCGTTCCAAACATCTGCCGAATTTCGGGATCTGTTGAACCGCGCGCCTGCGTCGGATCAGGCCGCGACCCAAGCTGCGGCAGACCGCAACGGCCAGTTGACCAAACCGCCGGGGGCTTTGGGGCGGCTTGAGGATATCGCGATCTGGATGGCCGGATGGCAAGGCTCCGAAAAGCCAAGCGCATCCCGGCCCCAAGTGGTGATTTTTGCCGGAAATCATGGGGTGGCAGCCAAAGGCGTTTCCGCCTTTCCGCCCGAAGTCACGGTGCAGATGGTCGCCAATTTTCAACACGGGGGCGCGGCGATCAATCAGTTGTCGCGCAACTTTGGCGCCAGCATGACCGTGCATGCACTGGATCTGGATCGGCCGACGCAGGATTTTACCGAAACCGCCGCGATGAGCGAAGAGGAATTGGTCGATGCCCTGCTGACCGGGTGGACTGCGGTCGATCCGTCCTATGACGTGCTGGTCACCGGAGAGATGGGGATTGGCAACACCACGGCGGCGGCAGCGATCTCTGCGGCCTTGCTGGGCGGTGGCGCGGCGACTTGGGTTGGCCGTGGCACCGGTGTGGATGAGGCCGGTCTGTCGCGCAAGGCTTCGGTCGTCGAGGCCGGTCTGGCCCGTCATGCCGAAGCCTTGGCCGACCCGATCGAAGTGCTGCGCCGACTGGGGGGGCGTGAAATTGCCGCCATGGCCGGGGCGATCGCCGCCGCGCGGGCGCATAAAATGCCGGTTATTCTGGATGGGTTCATCTGCTGTTCGGCGGCGCTGGTTCTGGCCAAGGCTGCCGAAGGGGCCTTGGACCATTGCCTTGCCGGGCATGTCAGCGCCGAGGGCGCGCATGGCCGACTGCTCGCGGCCCTGGGCAAAGAGCCGCTGTTGTCCTTGGGTCTGCGTTTGGGCGAGGGGTCGGGTGCGGCCTTGGCGCTTGGCGTGGTGCAGGGGGCGTTGGCCTGCCATTCGGGCATGGCCACCTTTGCCGAAGCGGGCGTCAGCGGCGCCTGAGACCTTGGCTTCAGGCGGGGCGGCTGACGGCTGGCTCCGCCTCTCCTTCGGCCGTGGCAGGACCCTCTGCATGAGGCGACAGCAGCGGCGATGGTTCGTTGCGCGCCGCATCCAGCCCCTCGATCAGGGCGGTTTCCAGATCGGCGTCCAGTTGCTTGGCCCGCGCAACATAGGCTGCATTCAGATGCACCGGCTGCCCCGGCACCCACAGCGACGCCAGATCCCGCATCGCCCCCCGGTCCACGTGGAAATAGGTCTGGCTCAGCTTGGCGGCTTCGTAATCGGTAAAGCCCATGTTTTCCAAGACATAGCGCCCGGCGCGGATCGATGAGTCAAAGGTCTCGCGCACGATGTCATTCGCGCCGGCCTGATACAGTTCGTAAACGTGAACGCGGTCGCGCGCGCGGGCGACGATGTGCAGATCGGGGCGGGCTGTGCGGGCCAGTTTGACAATCTTGGTCGCATTGTCGCGGCTGTCGACCGCCACCACCAGAACCGAGGCCTCCATCAATCCGGCGGCATGCAGCAATTCAGGGCGCGACGGATCGCCGAAAAATCCTTTGACCCCAAAGCGCCGCATGGTTTCGATGGTGCCCGCATCGGCATCAAGGACCACCGTGGTCAGGCCCGACATGCGCAACAACCGGTTGACCACCTGACCAAACCGGCCGATTCCGGCGATGATCACCCGGCCTTTTTCGTCAATTTCATCGGCCTTTTGCTCGGCCTCTTTATGCATCACCCGGCCCAGATAGTCTGCCAGCAGGAAAAGGGCGGGCGTCACCAGCATCGACAGCGAAATGACCAGCAGCGCGACGCGGGCATCGGCGCTTTGCAGGATAGACTGGCTTTGCGCAAAGCTGACCAGCAGAAACCCGAATTCCCCGGCCTGAGCCAAGCCCAAGGTAAAGAACATCCGGTCCCGGCCCGTCAGGCCAAAGGGAAGCGTCAGGATCAACAGCACCAGTGCCTTGATCGTCATCAGGGCGATGGTCAGCGCAATCACCGTGATCGGTTCGCTGATCAGGGTCTGCGTATCGATGCCAACACCCACCGTCATGAAAAACAGGCCCAGCAACAGGCCCTTGAACGGCTTCAGATCGGCCTCAAGCTGATGGCGGAACTCCGAGTTGGCAAGAACCACCCCGGCCACAAAGGTTCCCAGCGCCGGCGAAAGGCCGACCAGCATCATCAGAAAGGCAATGCCCAGCACCATCAGCAAGGAGATGAAGGTCGACATCTCGGGCAGTTTGGCGGCATGCACAAAGCGGAAGATCGGTCGCGACAGGTAATGGCCCGCCAGAACGACAGCGGCGACCGTGGACAGCGTCAGAAGCGTGGCCGCCCAGCCGGGAAGCGACTGGATCACCGTCAGCAGCGGCTCCACCGCGCCTTCGGGATGGGC
>JALQUQ010000006.1 GCA_023263735.1 Paracoccaceae bacterium
GTCGTCGTCGAAAAGGTAACCTCGCCGATGGCCTTCAGCCCTTCCAGATCGAACGCGGCCGCGTCGTCGTGGTTCTTGACGGCAATGGCGCCGGAAACCGTCAGAAGGATTTCGCCCGTTGGAGGTGCCAAATCCGCAGCCTGTGTGGATGAAGCGCCAAGAACGGCCAAAGTGAGTGTAAGAAGCGCTTGTTTGAGCCAATTCATCGTCATTACTACTCCAATTGAATAATGCATTTTCGCATGCGCTACTTCCACCGTCACCGGTGCAATGGAATAGGTAACTATCCTTTCGGATATACAAGACATCTTTTCGTGTGCGCCATTGCGCCAAAATCGCCTTCGACGCACCGACAGGGATTTGGGTACAATCTTTCGCAGAGCAACTGATCCGTTCTTATCCAAATTCCATGCGTGAAGTGCAAAGCCGATGTGGTTCGACTATACCTTCGATACTTTACCGTTGACTATCGATACCAAGTCCCTAACAGATGAATTACCGATAACTGATCGTTTTCCCTTGTCTATTCGTTCATCGATTTCGAAATGTGGCGCCATGAGAATACTTATTGCTGACGATCATGATCTGGTACGAGAGGCAATTGCGGTCTTTTTGAAAAGCGAAGGTGCCCTTGACGTATTGACCGTGGCCACCGTGGATGAGGCGGTTCGGGTCACGACCGAAACGGGAAGTTTCGATCTTGTTCTGCTTGATTACAACATGCCGGGAATGAATGGTCTGGATGGGCTGGCCCGCATGATTGCGATCAATGAAGGCCGCCCTGTGGCCTTGATTTCGGGCAACGCCTCTCGCGCCGTGGCCGAACAGGCCATTCGGGCGGGGGCAGCGGGCTTTGTGCCAAAGACCATGTCATCAAAGTCGATGATCACCGCCGTGAAATTCATGGCGGCGGGCGAGATCTATGCGCCGTTCAACTTCATGCAACAGGCGCCCGCCGCGACGGGTAACCTGAGCCAAAGGGAAACCGACGTTCTTCGGGGCCTGTGCGAAGGCAAGTCGAACAAGGAAATCGCGCGCGATCTTGATCTGCAAGAGGTGACGATCAAGCTCCATGTCAAAACCTTGAGCCGCAAGTTGAACGCAAAGAACCGCACCCATGCCGCGATGCTGGCGCGCGAAATGAACCTGATCTGACCTTTGGTCAGATCATGACAGTGACGTCGTACCCGAGAGGACCGGGCCTTCAGCGAATAGTGCCATGACCAACGCCGCCCTTGCCTTGCCCCCGGTGGACCCGGCTGATGACAGTGCAGGGCTGCGGCTGTTGCTGATCGCGCTGGCTGCGACGGTGTTGTTTCATGGGGGCTTGTTGCCCTTTACCCACGGCAACACCTACGACGCCTTTATCCATATGTTCTTTGGGGACCATTACCACCGAAGCTGGTTCGATCTGTGGGAGCCGCGCTGGTACACGGGGTTTCAGGTCACCTCCTATCCCCCCGGCACCCATATGGCGATGGGGGCCCTGATGAACTTTATCCCCCTGCGCGCTGCTTTTGTGGTCGTGCAGCTTGGGGGGCTGCTGTTGCTGGTGACCGGTGTTTTTCGGTTCGCTTTGCTGTGGGTGCCGTCTCGGGCGGCGGGATATGCGTCTTTGGCGGCGGTTCTAGCCTCGTCCATTTCGGAGACCGTGCATCTTTTCGGGCAGCTTCCCACGATCTGCTCGTTGGGAATTTTTCTGAACGGCCTTCCCTATGTCTATCGCTGGATGGTCAACGGCGGCTGGACGAATTGCGTGGCGGCCGTCATTTTTTCCGCCGCCACTACCGCCGCGCATCATGTGACCACCGTTTTTGGGGGCGTTCTGTTCATCCTGCCGCTTGCGGCGCATGTGCTCAAGGCCGTGGCGGAGTTGCGCCCGGCCAAGGGGCGGTCGCGCCTTTACATGGTGGGGCGGTTCGTTCCGGCTCTGGCCCGGGGGGCTCTGCTGGGGGTTCTGATGGGGGGCGCGATCGTTACGACCGTGTTTCCATATTGGTATTGGTCGGTGACCGATCCGATCACCCAAGTGTCGATCCCGCATGGCAGTCGGGAAAGCTTTTTGGTCAGGCTTGACTTGGGTCTGGTCTTTTTCGCCATTCCCTGGGGCACGTCCTTTCTGTTTCTGCCCTATGCGGTCTACAAATCCGCCACCACGCGACTTTGGCCGCTGGGGCTGTCGCTGATGCTTTGTGTTCTCTTGGGCACCGGTGGGACCACCCCTCTGCCCAAGATCATCCTGCGCGGAGCCTTTGACATTCTGACGTTGGACCGCTTTACCTTTTGGGCGACGATCCTGATCCTGCCGTTTCTGGGCCTGATGTTCGACGGGCTTTTGCATGGCCGTTCGCGGCAGGTGATCGTGCACGCCTTTGGGTATGGGGCGCATCGATTGCTGGTCGGTGGCATCTTTGCGGCGATCACCGCGATGGCGGTTTTGCCGGCGGTTTTGCCGCGCATTCAACCCACTCAGCCCGATTTCGTTGATCCCATTCCCATCGCCCGTTTCATGGCCGAAGATGAACATGACCGCTGGCGGTATCTGACCCTGGGCCTCGGCGATCAGTTTGCCTATCTTTCGTCCTTTACCACGGCCCTTTCGGTCGACGGAAACTACCATTCCGCCCGTCGTTTGCCGGATTTGACCCGGTTCTCGGTCGAACGGTTGGAAAATGCAAAGTATCTTGGCGTGCCCGGTCTTGGGTCGTTGCGGCAATTTCTGGTCAATGCCGAACGCTACAACCTGAAATACGTCTTCTCGAACGACGCTTTTTATGACCCGTTGCTGTATTTCACGGGCTGGACACGCCTGAACCGGTTGGGCAACGGAATCGTCGTTTGGGAAAAGCCCGACATCTCGCCCTTGCCTTTGGTCCTGCCCCGTCGTGACATTCCCGCAGTCCATGCGCTGATGTGGGGATTGCTGCCGCCCACGGCGCTCATCTTGGCCGGGCTTATCTTTTTTGGCTCGGCGGTGTTGCGCACGATTGCTGGCCGGCCGGGAGAGTTTCGCCCCGTCGCCCAACCCGAAACGGGCTTTACCCACCCCGTACGCGTGCGGCGGGTGGTGATGGGGCTCGCCGTCCTTGCGGCGATGGGCTTGGGCGCCATCGGATGGGTTGCGCAAAAACGTCTTTCAGAACCGGAAACGCCGGAAAAGGTGATTACGGCCTATTTCAACGATATCGATTTCCGCCGACACGACGCCGCGTTTACCCGACTGGACCCCGAAACCCGAGGCCGCTTTGCCGATGTGCAATTCGGCTGGCGCTGGACGGGGGGGCTGGTTGCGTCCTTTGGCAAACTTGCCAAGATAACGATCACCCCCCTCCGGCAAGACGCGGCGATTGCCGATTTCGCGGTGGCACTGGATTGGCTGACCCCGTTGGATCAGCATCGCCAAGATCTGACGGTGCGCACGGTACTGCGGGATGGGGTGTGGTACCTTGCCCCAACCGTTTTGCGGCCGGTACAAACCCCACTGCTCATGCAACGGCAGGAAACGATGAATCTGAACGTGGTTGGCCGCCGTCAGCCCCGGCCAGAGACCGATCTGCATCGGGACCGGCTGGATCGCCCGCGTGTCGTCGTTGCGGGGGCGCGGCTGGTTCGGCATGCCAACCGGTTCGCCGTTGTCGGGCAAGTCACCAATGCCGATGCCGACCCCGCCCATGTCACGATTGGCGCAGATCTGTTTGGTGCCAGCCAGACTCTGGGCCACGAAGCCACGGGCCTTGTAAATGCGCATCGGCTGTTGGCGGCAGAAACAACCGGATTTCGGGTCGATTTTGAGGGGGTTCTTTCGTTACAGGATGCAAAGGAGGGGGGGGAATATGACCCGAAACTCTTCCTTCCGCCCGAGTTTGTGGAACCGCCGGAAACCGCAACGGTTGCTGCCCGGGCCTTGGTGACAGGCCGCGATCTTTATCGGGGCGTTGCCCTGAACGGCATTCGTACCCAGATCCAGGGTGACTCGCTGATCCTGACGGGTCTTGCCGTCAACACAGGCACCGAAACGGCCAGCATCGTCGGGATCAACATCTTGCTTTATGGGCCCGATGGCCGCCCTTTGTGGGCCGATGCGGGTTTTGTGGAAACAAACATTTACCCCGGCCAAAGCGCGCCGTTTCATCTGAGCCTGCCTTTGGGGGGCAGTGTGCAAGTGATTTCTGACATGCCGGCGGAGGCGATCACCGCGAATGGACGGGCGCAAGAGGCCGGGATTGCCGCACCCGGCGCCGCGGATGGCACCATTCCCCTGAACCCGGCCACCGGGTATTCGCGTCTCCGCCTGATTGCAACGAGCATGACCCATGACCCGCTGTTCTGATCTTGCGCTTGCCTGTGTTGCCCTGCTTGTCGCGCCGCCCGCTTGGGCCGAGCCGCTGGTTTCCGATGCCTTTGGGCTTTATGATCCAGCCAGCGCCGCGCCGGGCCGTCGTGATTGGGCGGGGATGACGGTGGGCAAATCGTTAACCGAGATCGCGCCCAAGGGGCCGGACCGGTTATTGATTTACGCCGGTCCCAAAAGCCTGGTTGCCGGTAAAGACCGTGGGCATGTGGTGGCAATCGTGGTGGATCGGTTTGGCAATCTGGTGGCCGATGGCACGGCGGCCACGATCACCTTGTCGGGCGCGGCGGTCCAGACCGTGATCAAAGGCGGAATTGCGGATCTGCTGGTGCCGCCCCGCACCAAGGCAGAAGACGTTTTCGTCGGGGTGACCGCAGGTGATCGGCAAAGCCCGCAGGCGATGCTGACCTCGGTGGCCGAAATCGCCTCGATCCACCCCGCGATACAGACACCTTTGCCCGACGTGGCCTCGGACACGGCCTTTGAGGTCCGCTCGACGGCGCTGGTCGATCGATACGGAAACCCGGTTCCCAAAGGGACGGGGGCTTCGGTCATCCTTCAACACGCTGACGGCAGCTACAGCGTTGGCATGGGGCAGGCGCTGCAAAACAGTGCTTTGGTCCGGTTCATCGCCCGCGATATTCCGGGGCCGGCTCAATCGCGGATGACGATTGGCGCCCAATCTTCGCCACCTGTCCCCATCACGATCCATGCGCCGGCTCCCTCAGGCCTACCCGTGGTCGAAATGGAGCTTTTGCCAGCAATTGGCGCTGTGCGTGTGACCTTGGGCCCCTTCCTGACAACAGAGGGATATGCCCTGACCGATGGGGCGCAGGTGACGGTCACGGCCGCTTTTGCCAATGGGCCAGAGGTTGCGGAGTCCGCCTGGGTTCAGGATGGCGAAGTCAATCTGCTGCTGCCGATCGCTGATCCCGGGGCCGTAACGCGGGTTGCCCTTCTGTCGCCACTTGGTCCGATGGATGTGACTGCGGCGTGGCTTGCCCGCGCGGCGCAGGTTTCAGAGACGGCGGCAAAACCATGAAGCGCCTCTTGATCCCCGCAGGTGCCGCCTTGGCGTTTTTGACCGTCGCCGCAATTGTCCTGTGGATCGCGGCTGAGGCCTTTGCCGCATCGCAACAGCGGAGCCGGGAATACCGTTACCTCTACGAAGCGCTTGATGTTGTGGAAACCCCGCCCAATGCCGTGACATGGGGGCCGCCGCAAAAGCCACTTGTTCGGGGGTTCCTGCCGGTTGATGAGGCGTTGGTGGGCACGGCGCTGACGCAGGCATGGCGCGCCTTTACCGCCGCATCAGACACGGGTGAAACCACGCTTTTGGCCGACCATTTCGCCGGGACAGCCCTGTCCCGCGCGCAGATCGCCGCCCAAGAGGCATGGGCGGGTCAGACCAGAATGGTGGTTCTCGAGCAGGCCGCGCGCCCCGAATTTCTGCATCTGGATGGATCGATCTTTCAGTTTTCGGCAAAGGCGACCACGGTTCGTTATGCGCTGCATGACACAGGGATGACGCAGTTCGAGCTGGTTCTGGATGATGTTCTGACGACACTGACGAACGAAACCACGGGCTGGCGAATTTTCAGCCATGAACGCAAGTGCACCCGGCCAATTCAGGCCCCATTGCGGACAGGGTTCAACCTTCCCCGCCTGAACGGCATCAATTACTATCCGTCGGGCACACCGTGGCGAAAGTTTTGGCCCGAGTTTGATCCAAAGGTCATCGCAACCGATCTTGATCTTGTGACGCGCCTTAGCGGAAACTCGGTTCGGATCTTTTTGCCCGTTGCCGATTTTGGCCCCGATCAGCAAAGCACGGAAAATCTGGCAAAACTTGGTGCGTTTCTGTCTATGGCGCAAGAGCGGGGGATACGGGTGATCCCCACGCTTTTTGACCTGAAGCCCACCTATCGACCGGCCTTCTGGATTGATGACGTGGCCTATCTGCGGCGCGTTTTGCCTGTGCTTGCGGCCTCTCCCGCGGTGGTGATCGTCGATCTGAAGAACGAGCCCGACCTTGACCGTGACCGTCAGGGCGCTGGGCTGGTCGAGGCCTGGCTGACCACCATGGCGATGATGACCCGCGTGATCGCGCCCGACCTTGCGCTGACGATCGGCTGGTCGTCGGCGCAATCGGCGGGCGATCTGGCCCCGCTTCTGGATGCGTTGTCCTATCATGATTACGCCGCCGTTTCAGAAGCTGGAAGCCGCTTGGCCGAGGTGCGCCGTCTGGCCCAAGGCAAGCCGGTGATGGTCACCGAAATTGGTACAAGTTCCTATACGCTGGCGCTTAGATTTCCCGGATCTCCGGCCGCACAGGCGTCGTCGTTGCAAGAGCGTCTCGATCAACTTGCGTCAGCCGACGCGGTTATGGTTTGGACACTGCATGACTTTGCTATCGGAGACGTCGATGTTGTTGGCAGCTCTCCCTGGCGGAAGCGATTGCAGGCCAGATTCGGCCTTTATGACAGCGAAGGTGCGGCAAAACCTGCGGCAGACGTCGTCGCCAAGGCTTTTGCGGCCCATCCGCAGGGCAATTGACGGGCGCTCTATACCGATCAAACCTGCGCTATCCTTTTGGGACTAGGACTTTCGCGCCAGCTTGCCCGCATAAGTCTGCAGGCACCGAGGTGGCGGCTGACGGGCTTGTTTGGGGATTCAAGCCCCGCTCCGGACAGGGAACAGCGCCACCTCGGGGCCGCGACTCTGTCCAGTCAAAGGAAACACCCCATGTCCGTCCTCTCCTCCCCCCGCCGCATCGCTCTTGTCTCGGCCTTCCCGCCCGGGCGGCAATCGCTCAATGAATATGGTCTCCATCTGGCAAAGGCCTTTGCGGCCCGTGCCGATGTCTCGGAAGTGGTCGTGATCGCCGATACGCTGGATCACGCCGAGGCCGAACTGAACCTTGGCCCCAAGATCCGCGTCCGCCGCGTTTGGTCGTTCAACTCTGTGACCGCTGCTCCCCGCATTGTGGCCGCGTTGAAGGCCGAAAAGGTCGATGGCGCGATCTTCAATCTGCAGATGGCAAGCTTTGGTGACAGTGAACTTCCCGCCGCCTTGGGCCTCTTGGCCCCAATGATGGCACGTGGCTTTGGCGTGCCTTCGGGCGTCATTGCCCATAACCTTGTGACGGGCGTCGATCTGGAACAGACGCAGCTCAAGGGGCAGGTGTGGCGTCAACGTCTGGTTCGGCTGGGGGGGGCGGTGATCACACGCGCGCTTTTGGCTGCGAATTACCTGACCGTGACGCTGGAAAGCTACCGTCGAGATTTGGCGAAACGCCATCCGGAGGCCAACGTCCTTTTGGTGCCGCATGGCACGTTTGATACCGAAAAGCGCGACCTTGCCCCCTGCCAGAACCGCCCCCTGCGGATTGTCACCATGGGCAAGTTCGGCACCTACAAGCGTTTGGAAACCCTGATCGAAGCCTTTCGCAGCCTGCGCAACCGCCCGGGGCTTGAAGGTCTGGAATTGGTGATTGGCGGATCTGACCACCCGAACACGCCCGGCTATATGGCATCGGTTGCCGAACGCTGTGCGGGCGAAACCGGACTGGTCTTCCACGGTTATGTGGCCGAGGACGACATCCCCGACTTCTTCTCTCAGGCCAGACTCAGCGTTTTCGATTACAGTTCCACCACGGGAAGCTCGGGTGTTCTGCATCAGACGGCATCCTATGGTACGGTGCCGGTGTTCCCGCGGATTGGCGATTTCGTTGATGTGTGCCGCGACGAAGGTCTGGACGGCGCGAACTATGCCCCGGGCGATGCCAGCGGAATGGCCGATTCCATCGCGGCGCTTTTGGCGGACCCGGCCTTGATGGATCAGATCGCCCAGTCGAATCGGACCGCAGCCGTTGGCATTCCGATTTCCGAAATTGCGGATGTTCAAATGCGTCAGTTGAACAAAGCTTGGCAACGGCCGGGCGCCATCACGACCAAGGCGCGCCTCGCTCACTGAACGCACAGGGCGACTATCCGAAAGCACACAAGGGGGTCCCGTTTGGGGCCCCTTTTTCATGGCTGGTATAGCCGGGCTATTCCTGCGGAAAGCGTTTGTATCCAGAGGGTTGCGCGACTCGAATCTGAATTGGTGGCATTTGGCTTAAAGTTTAATAGGACGCCGAATATGACCGCATACACCCCAGTTCACCTGCACACTGCCAACAAAGTTTCGCTCTTTCCGGTCGCAAATCCCCGCGCCGATCGGACCGCTATCGTGGTCCCCTGCTATAATGAAGAAAAGCGCCTCGACCTCGCGGCATTCTCCAATTTCATCCGCCGCGTTCCCGGCATCCGCTTCGTTTTCGTGAACGATGGCAGCAAGGATGATACGATTGCCGTGCTGGAGACGCTGCACGCCGCGCATCCTGACCGGGTTGAAGTTCTGTCGCTCAGCCACAACTCGGGCAAGGCCGAAGCCGTTCGCCAAGGTCTGCAACATGCAACCGAAAACGGTTTTGAATTCGTCGGCTATTGGGATGCCGACCTTGCGACCCCGTTGGACGCAATCGAAGACTTTCTGCGCGTCGCGCATCGGTATGAAGACACCGAAGTGATCTATGGTGCCCGCTTGCAACTCTTGGGCCACCGCGTCAATCGCACCGTGTCGCGCCGCATCATCTCTCGCATTTGTGCCCGCATGGCACGCGCCGCTGTCGGTCTTCCGATTGGTGACACCCAGTGTGGCGCAAAGCTTTTGCGCAACACCCATAGCCTGCGTCAGGCCGTGGCGCGTCCGTTCTCGGCCGGGTGGCTGTTTGACGTCGAGCTGTTCTCGCGCATTTCCAAAGACGCAAATGCCAAGCACGCTTTCTATGAATATCCACTGCCGGAATGGACCGAAATCCCCGGGTCCAAAGTCACCGGTCGCGCCATTCGCCGCGCTGGCTTTGCCATGCTGCGTTTGATCGGCGAACGGCGCCTTGGCTTGCCCGCTCGCGAAGTCGATATCGCCCTTCCCGCGCTGAACATTCTGCGCCGCCCCTTGGCCCCTGTTGAAAAGGCTGCCTGATATGACCGCTTTTGCCCTCCCCAGCCAGAAGCTTGCCGCCATTCTTGGCAGCCCGGTCGTCGCGATCTTTTTGTCGGCGAACATCGTGAACCTTGGAAACCTCGGCTTTAACGTGCTGTTCAGCCGCTGGATGGGTCCGGTGCTTTTTGGTCAGCTGGCAACGCTGCTGACCTTGTTTCTGGCGGTGATGGGCGTGCTTGGCGCGCTGCAACTGGCGGTCAGCCAGCGGGTTGCGGGCGAAAAGGGCCGCATGAGTGACCTTGAGGCCGGACTTGCCCGCTTTGCGCGTAAGGGCCTGATCGCCAGCATGATTGCCCTTCCGATTGTGATCGCGGGTTCACTTTCGCTGAATCTGGGTCCGGCCATGGGCCTCGACTCGCCGCTTTACCTGCCCTTGCTGGCGCTGTGCCTGCCGTTTGCGCTGCCGCTTGCGCTTGCCCGTGGTGTGGCGACGGGGCGGCTTGATGCGCGGGGCGTGATCATGTCGGCGCAGGTTGAAATGTGGATCCGCCTGATCGGGGCCGCAGTGGCCTGGCAGGCTGGCTTGGGCCTTGAAGGTGTTGTTGCTGTGATCCCGCTGTCGGTCGTCGCTGGCTGGCTTCCGCTGCGGGCGATCTTTGACCGGCCGACGGTTTCGGCCTCGACCCTTGTCAAAGGCATCGTCTTGGCGTCGCTTCCCTTTGCGCTGCTGCAGGCCGGTCAGGTCATCTTGATGGATGGCGATGTTCTTTTGGCTCAGGCCTTCCTTGGTCCCCAAGATGCCGGTCAACTTGCGGCCTTTGGTCTGTTCCAGCGCATTCAGTTCTTTGGGTGTTACAGTCTTGCGGCCGTGCTGCTTCCGTCGGTTGTAACCGAAGTGTCGGCAGGCCGCTCTCCTTTTGCTGCCGCCCTTCCGGTCTTTGCGATCTATGCGGGCGTCAGTGCTCTGCTTGTAGGGATGGCGACGCTGTTCCCGGCCGAGGTTCTGACCGTTCTGGTTGGCCCTGCCTTTCTGAACTCGGCCCCGCTGCTGCCGCTGATTTCCATCGCCGCTGCGGCCTTTACCCTCAGCTATCTGCTGGCCACCTATCTGGCTGCGATTGGTGACCGCTGGGGGATCTGGGCCATTACCCTGACCATGCCGGTGCAGATGATTGCCCTGACGCTATCGACTGACAGCCTTGGCGATATGGTGACCACGAAAGTGATCTGCCAACTTGGGCTTGCCAGCCTCTTGCTCTTCCGCGCGGCTTTCCGGCGGCCAAGCTACGCGCGTTAAGGCCCGGTACGATCGGGGCCTGATTGCCCCCACTCAGCCCGATCTTGGGGCCTTGCCGCGTGGATCACCCGCCTTTTCGCCTGAATATTGGGCGAAAAGGCGGGTTTTTGCTAAAAATGCTTGCAATAACGCGCGGGTGTCATGGAAACCTGTAACTTCGGTCGGCTGGGTTGCTGGACTGACCCGTCCGGCGGCTTAGGGTCGGGCAAGATACAGTGAGGAGTGCACAATGATCAAACTCGCCTTGGCAGCCGTTGCAGCCGTCACCTTCTCGGGCGCTGCGGCTTTTGCTGAAACCCCAATGCCCTTTACGCTTGACTGGAAATTCGAAGGCCCTGCCGCTCCGTATTTCGTGGCGCTCGACAAAGGATACTACGCCGCCGAGGGCCTGACGGTCGAAATCAGCGAAGGTGCAGGGTCGCTGGACGCGATTCCAAAAGTGGCCACGGGCGCCTTCCCCGTGGGCTTTGCCGATATCAACAGCCTGATGAAATTCCTTGACCAGAACCCCGGTGCGCCGGTGACCGCGGTGATGATGGTTTATGACAAACCGCCGTTCGCCATGATCGGGCGCAAGTCGCTGGGCATCGAAAACCCCGGTGATATTTCGGGCAAGGTTTTGGGTGCGCCGCCGCCAGATGGGGCTTGGGCCCAATTCCCGATCTTTGCCGCCGAAAACGGGATCGACATGTCGACCGTGACGGTTGATCCGGTGGGCTTCCCCGTGCGCGAACCCATGCTGGCCGAAGGCAAGGTGGCCGCGGTAACCGGATTTTCCTTTACCTCCAGCATCAACACCAAACGTCTGGGCGTTCCAGCCGAGGATCTTTCCGTGATCCTGATGGCCGATCATGGCGTTGCGCTTTATGGCAATGCGATCATCGTGAACACTGATTTCGCCAAAGCCAATCCCGAGGCTGTGACCGGCTTCATCCGTGCGGTTGCCAAGGGCTGGAAAGACACGATTGCGGACCCGTCAGCCGCCGTTGACGCGCTGATCACCCGCAACCCTGCCGCCGACAAGGATCTTGAGGTTGAGCGTCTGGGTTTGGCGATCAAGGACAACGTTCTGACCGACTGGGTCAAGGCCAATGGCATGGGCGGCGTCGATGCGGAACGCTTTGCCAAGGCGCTGGAACAGACGAAGTCGGTTTACACGTTTACCAACGAACCGAATGGCGCATTGTATTTCGACGGAAGCTATCTGCCGACCGACGGAAGCCTTGCCCTGCAATAAGCTGATCCTGCCTGCCCCCATCTGGTGGGCAGGCAGCGCCATATGACCCTTTGACAAGGACCAGCTTGTGCCAACCGAAAACCTGATCGACATCAAGGGCGTGCGCCACGCCTATCGCACCAAGGCGGGGCCGCTTCCCGTGCTCGACGGCCTTGATATTTCGGTCCCTCAGGGCGAATTCTGCGCCGTGGTCGGGCCTTCGGGATGCGGAAAATCCACGCTGACCCGGCTGGTTGCTGGCCTGATGATGCCGGATGAGGGCGAAGTCTGGCTGCATGGCGAACGGGTGAAAAGCCCGCGCAACACGGTCGGCATGGCCTTTCAGAATCCGGTCATGCTGGAATGGCGAACCATCCTTGAGAACGTGATCCTGCCGTTGGAAATCGTTGCCCCGCGCATGTCGCGTGCCCAACGGGTCGATCGCGCGATGGCGCTTTTGGAGCTTGTCGGGCTGAAAGGCTTTGAGGCCAAACGCCCCAGCCAACTTTCGGGCGGGATGCGCCAGCGGGCAAGCCTGTGCCGGGCGATCGTTCACAAACCCGATGTGTTGATCATGGACGAACCCTTTGGCGCGTTGGACAATTTCACGCGTGAGGATTTGTGGCAAACCATGCGCGATCTGCGCGCCAAAGAGCCGTTTACCTGTGTCTTGATCACGCATGACCTGCGCGAAAGCGTGTTTCTGGGCGATCAGGTTGTGGTTCTGTCGGGGCGTCCGGCCCGGACCCAGCACATTCTGAATGTCGATCTGCCTGCGGATCGCACCTTGGAAAGCCTGTACACGCAGCAGGCGCAAGACATGTTGCACCTGCTGCGCGATCAGATCCGCATCGCACAGGGCCGTGATGGAGGGGCGCATTGATGGAAACGCTGCAGAAAATCGCGGTGCCCCTGCTGGCCATGGTGATCTTTCTTTTCCTGTGGGAGGGGCTGGTCTGGGTCAATGATTGGCCAAATTACAAGATGGCTTCGCCCTCAGACTTGCCGCCTGCCTTCTGGAAGTTCCGCTGGATGTTTCTGGAAATGGGCTGGCAAACCCTGTGGCGCACGGTGGTTGGCCTTGGGCTTGCCGTTCTGTTTGGCACGTTTCTGGGCATGGTCATGGGGTTTTCGCGGGTGGCGCGCGATGGGCTTTATCCGCTTCTGGTGGGGTTCAACGCCATTCCCAAGGCCACGTTGGTGCCGGTCATCGCCCTGATTTTCATTGGCCAGCACGATTTCAACACGGTGCTGATGGCCTTTCTTATCAGCTTTTTCCCGATTGCGGTTTCTGTCGGCATTGGCCTTTCGACGCTGGAACCCGAATACCGCGATATTCTGCGGTCGCTTGGGGCGTCGCGGCTGACGATTTTTCGCAAGATAGCCCTGCCCAAAACGCTGCCCGAATTCTTTGGAGCGCTAAAGGTTTCGGTGACTTTGGCCTTTATCGGCACAAATCTGGTCGAAATCGTCAGCCCCCACGGGCGTGGCCTTGGGGCGCTGTTCAAATCGGGCGAAACCAATGGTGACTACCCGCTGATGTTTGCCGTTCTGATCGCGCTCGCCGTGTTGGGCATCGTGCTTTACTATGCCGTTCTGGTGTTGGAGCGTATTTTTGCCGGCTGGGCAGAGCGCCCGCAAAGCTGACGTCGATCAAGCCCGACGGATCAGATAGATATCCATGATCCAGCCCATCTGATCGCGCAGTTGGGCGCGGGTTTGAATGACCTGATCGCAGATGTCGTCCAACGGCCCTTCGATCACGGTTTGCTCTTTCATGCCGACATAGGCGCCCCACCATAGGTGATAGGCACCCTGCCCCCTAAGCGTTTGGAATGAACATTCGCCATCCAGCATAAAGACGGCGGTATCAACGCCAAGAGGCCAGCCCTCGTCCCGCAGACGGCGCCCCGTGGTGACCACAAACGGCGCACCGATGGCGTTCAGCGGAATGGCATGCGCGGCAGTCAGGCCCTGAATCGAGGTGATGCCGGGCACCACGGTCATCTTGGGGGCAGGCGAAAGGCGGCCAGCAATGCGCAAGGTGCTGTCATAAAGGCTGGGGTCGCCCCAAACCAACAGCGCGACCTTGCCCGCTGCCGGGTGGCGGGCGATGGCCTCTTGCCACACAAGGGCAATGGCATCGTGCCAATGATCAACGCGCACCTTGTAATCGGCAATATTCGGATCGCGGACGGGCAGGTCAAATTCGGCGATTGCCACCCGATCCGATTTCACGACCGAGGCGACAATATCGCGGCGCAGATCGGCCAGATCCTCTTTTCCCTCGCCCTTGCGGGGGATCAGGATCAGATCGGCCTCATTCATCAGCCGGATGGCCTGCAAGGTCAGGTGTTCCGGATTTCCGGTGCCGATGCCGATCAGGAACAATTCCACTGCCGTCGCGTCCTTTTCTCAAGAAATTCGGGGCGCATATCATCTGCGCCCCGAACCGATTATTTAAAAGGCTCATCCGCCCAAAGCTTGCCAGCAAGCCAGCCAAGGAAGGTCCAGACAATCAGACCAACCCCCAAGACACGCGCCGCGAACGCCGCCGAAAGCTCGGGCGGAACCAGCCCTGCATATCCATCCGCCTCGGGTGCGCCGATCAGATGGGGCAGTGCCAGCAGGACCAAGCCAAGAACGGCCGTTGCGATTGACCGGCCATAGGCCAGCAACCCCAAACCGGAGGTTGAGGCCACGACGGCCGCCCACCACCACGTTTGCCGATCCGAAATATCGGCGGCTGACGAACCCGGCAATTCGGGCGGCAAGCCCAAGGCAGGCAGCATTTGAAAGGCGGCAAACCCAGCCAGCCCCCAAAGCACCCCCTCGGACGGACCGATCCGACGACCATTCGTCGTCGCCACGGCAAAGCCTGCAGTCATCAGGATCGCATAGGCAACATAGATCAGAACGTTAAAGGCAACGGTGTAAAGGTTGCGCGTGATGTCTGATCCTTCCTCGGACGATGCGTGCGAATGGCTGTGGCCATCTTCTGCGTCGCCTTCGGCGGTGTCGTGGGAATGGGCCGTGACCTCATGCGCGCCGGTGGCAATCGCGTGGCCATGGTCTTGCGTGGGCGCTGGCATTGCGAAATGCGACAGCTCACCCGATTCATACTGCTCGCCCAGCAAAAGCTTGTCTTGCAGCAACGCAAAATGGAGCGACGCGGCCAAAAGCCCCGCCGCCCCTCCGGCGATCATCGCGCCGGACAGCATTTTCATGAACATGTGCTGTGATGCTTAGTGGCAGGGAAAGCCAGTAGCGTGGCGCATGTCGTGGGCAACATCATGGATGCCAGCCGATTGCGCATGTCCGGCCACGAACAGCAGCGAACCGCCCACAACGAACATCGTCGCGATTGCAGCGAACGATTTGGAAACCAGCGTAGTTTTGACCGAGGTCAGCGTCATTTCAATTCTCCCGACCGTCACACCCGACGGCGTTAAGTTTCACCTTGCAAGGCCGGTCTCCTGGCTAGTGGTTCAGCGCGGATCTTCGCCTTCCCATCCTTGCGGACAGTGGCCTGTTGAAGATCCGCTCACCACGCACAGTCGCGGGGGCGGCTGGGATTAAAGACGCCTCGGTTGGTCCGTCTGTTCCCATTCCCGTTTCAGTTCCGATGCTTTGCACCATTGGAACACCTTACCCGTTTTATGTGCACTGCGGTGGGTAGGGGGGTCAAGCAGCTTTGCGGCATTCGGGATACGAATCCGACCTTTGTTGCGGTCTTATCCCGGAATGCGGGCGATCGCCTTCATCCGCAACTGCCCCAACGGGCGGGCGTCGGCAAAGTTGCCATCGGCACTGGCCGCATACATTCGGGCAAAGGTCAGCAGATCGGGCAAATCCGACTCGGTCAGATCGCCAAACAGATAGGCCGTCTTTCCCGGGGCGCGGGCGGCAAAGGTTGATTGGCGCTTGCAACCGTTCATGCAATCGACCGTTGCGACCGTGGCCGCAATTTCTGCCTGATCAAGGGCAGCCTGCAACCTGTCTGCAAAGCCGGATCGCCCCAAGGGGCAACTGGAACAGAGGGTCAGGCGCATCAGCCCTCCGCAGCCAAGGGGCCGTAAAGGATCAATCCCGGTGCTTTGCCCGGGCCATCGGCCAAGGTCTCGATCAGGCTTTGCAATGTGCCACGGGTGATCTTTTGGTCGGGGGTCGAGACGGATTCCGCCAACAGGGCAGGGGTCGTGCGGGGCAGGCCATGCGCCTCCAACCCCTCGACCAATTGCGCCAATGTGCGCTTGCCCATGAACACCACGGTTGTGGCCGCGGGGTCAGCCAGCGCTTGCCAGTTCATGCCCTCTGGCAGACCGCCGGTCACATCGGCCCCGGTCACAAATTGCACCCGGCGCGCGGTCAGGCGGCGCGTCAATGGAATGGCGGCAGCGGCGGCGGCGGCGGCGGCTGAGGTCACGCCGGGAATGATCTCAAACCCGATCCCTTCGGCACGCAGGGCCTCCATCTCTTCTTCCAGACGCCCAAACAGCCCGCAATCGCCCGATTTCAGGCGCACCACCCGGGCCCCGGTCTTGGCGTAATCGACCAGCAGGCGGCTGACATGATCTTGCTTGGGAGAGGGGCGGCCCGCCCGTTTTCCCACGCCGACCAGATCGGCCCCGTCGCGCGCATGTTGCAGGATTGGGCCCGAGGACAGGTCGTCAAACAGCACCGCATCCGCCGTTTGCAGCCGTGAAACAGCCTTGAGCGTCAGCAACTCGGGGTCGCCGGGGCCTGAAGAGACAAAAGAGACAAATCCGGTCATGCTGATATCGCGTCGTTTTCTGCAATCAGGTGAAAGAAGGTTCCAGACACCCTGCCACCCTGCGGCATTTGCCGGAAACTTCCGGTTTCTGCAACGGTTGCTCCGGTGGCGTCGGTCACTTGGGCCAGCGGGGGGTCGGGTTGGTCGGTGATGGTGGCATAGTGAAACTCGTGGCCATTCAGCGCGGCCCCGATGGCGTGCCCCGGAATGGGGGCCAGCAGGCGGGCCGAACGATAGCCCAGATGCATCCGCCGTTTGGCAAAGCTGGTTTCCAAACCCAAAAGGCCCGCCATGCGGTGGCGCGTGCCATCTGCCGCCACAATCCCCTGACCCAAGGCCATGTAGCCGCCGCATTCGCCATGCACCGGGCGTGTCTGGGCAAAGGCCGTCAGCCCCGCGCGAAAGGTGGCGCAATCGGCCAGTCGCGGGCCATGAAGTTCGGGGTATCCACCGGGCAGCCAAGCAGCCCCGGCCGTCGGATCAGGTGCCTGATCAGCCAAAGGCGAAAACGGAAGGATCGTCGCCCCTGCCTTGCGCCATCCGTCAATCAGATGCGGATACACAAAGGAAAAGGCAGCATCGCGGGCCAGGGCGATCCGCTCGGCAGGGGGCGGCACGGCAAGCGGCTCGCCGCTGGCACGCGTTGCCCCGGCGGCGGCAATCAAAGCTTCCAGATCAACATGGGCCGCCACGAATTCGGCCATATCCGCGACGGTCTTCTCCAGTTCGGGCAGCTCTTCGGCCTGCACCAGACCCAGATGCCGCTCGGGCAGTTTCAGGCTGTCTTGGCGCGGCAACGCCCCCAAGACGCGGATGCCCGCCTGATCCATGCCAGCGCGCACCAAAGCCTCATGCCGGGGCGATGCCACGCGGTTCAGGATCACGCCCGCCAGTTGAACATCGGGGCGCATATGGGCAAAGCCAAGCGCGACGGCCGCTGCCGATTGCGCCTGTCCGCCGACGTTCAGAACCAGAACCACCGGCCAGCCCATCATCGCGGCGATATCGGCCGAGGCTCCGTTGCCCGCAGCCCCCGGTTTGGCAACGCCGTCAAACAGGCCCATCGCCCCTTCGGCAAGGATCAGATCGGCCCCAAGGCCCGCATTGACCAAACCCTGCAGGCGGTTGGCCCCCATTGCCCAACTGTCCAAGTTGATCGAGGAACGCCCCGCCGCCGCCGAATGAAACGCCGGATCGATATAGTCCGGCCCGCATTTGAATGGCTGTACGGCCAAGCCGCGCGCCCGCAATGCCCCCAAAAGGCCCAAAGTGACCGTGGTCTTTCCCGTCCCCGAAGCGGGGGCAGAGATCAAGAGGCCGGGGGTTTGTGTCATTCGGTGCCTGCCGGAAAGCGGGGGGCAGTTCCCACCGGGCGGTAGCGGCGGTCATAATCGCCCGCGTAAAGGCGGCTTTCGTTGAAATCCTCGGCCCCGATCGCCCGACCGACAAGGATCAGCGCGGTCCGCTCCATTTCGGCGCCGACGGCCGTTTGCAGGGTATCAAGTGTCGCGCGAATGATCCGCTGATCTGGCCAGGTGGCGCGCCAGACAATGGCAACCGGGCAATCGCCGCCGTAATGCGGGCGCAGATCGTCCACCACCTTTTCCAGCACATGAATCGACAGGTGAATGGCCAAGGTCGCACCCGTGGCGGCAAAGGCCGACAGGTTTTCGGTTTCGGCCATTGCGGTTGCACGCCCAGAGGTGCGGGTCAAAACAACAGACTGCGCAATTCCGGGCAGGGTCAGTTCGGCACCAAGCGCGGCGGCGGCGGCGGCAAAGCTGGGCACGCCGGGGGTGACATCATAAGGGATGCCAAGGTCGCGCAGACGGCGCAACTGCTCGCCCATCGCTGACCAAACCGAAAGATCGCCCGAATGCAGGCGCGCGACATCGTGGCCGGCGGCATGGGCCGCTGCGATCTCTTCCATGATCTGGTCAAGGCTGAGCGGCGCGGTGTTCACGATCCGCGCGCCGGGCGGGCAATGCGACAGCAGCGCCTCGGGCACCAACGAGCCCGCATAAAGACAGACCGGCGAAGCGGCGATCAGATCGCGGCCACGCAGGGTAATCAAATCCGCCGCTCCGGGGCCTGCGCCGATGAAATGTACGGTCATAAACCTGGTCCTTCTGCGATTGCGATAGTGGCCATGCCGTTCGGGGTGACAAGGCGAGTCTGGATCAACTGGGCCCCCTGACCGGCAGCCATAAGGGCCGCGGCCTCGGAGAGGGAGCCGGTAAAGAACGCGTCTTCCACGCGGGAAGAGGTGGTTGGCGTCGTCACGCCCGCCACATCCACGCCGATGGCGGGCAAATCAAGCTGTCGGGCAAGGTCCGCAAAGGCTGGGGCAGATGCCTTTCGCGTGGCCGTGGCCAAAAGGTCGGGGCGCTGCGGCCACAGTGACAGGGCTGCCAGCAGATCTTGCGCCGTAGCCGCCGAACGGAAACCAAGACCCGCCACGATCATAGCGTGACGCTCCACTGAACGACCGGGCGTGCGGGCGACCACCCCCGGAACCCGCCCAGCGGTTGGGCCTGCGCCACATCCAGCCGCAACAGCATTCCGCCTTTGGTGGCGTGCAGCGCGGTCACCAATGCCTCGGTTTCCAGCGTGACCGTGTTGATCACCAGCCGGGTGCCAAGGGGCAAGACGGCAAACAGCGCATCGGTCAGATGGGCATTCGCCCCACCGCCGATAAAGACGGCATCGGGTTTGGGCAGCGCGCCAAGGATATCCAGCGACGCGCCGTGGTGGGCGGTCATCCGGTGATCGATGCCAAAGGCCTGCGCGTTGGCGCGGATGTTTTCGATACGGCTGGCGTGCTGTTCGACCGAATGGGCAAGCCCACCGTTCAGGCACCATTCCACCGAAACCGAACCGGAACCTGCACCCAGATCCCAAAGCACCTGATCGGGTTTGGGGGCAAGGGCCGACAATGTCACCGCGCGGATCGGGGATTTGGTGATCTGGCCATCGCTGGCAAACAGATCGTCGGGCAACCCAAAGCCACGCGGCAGACCCCGCCCCCGCGCAAGGATTGCCACAGCAACGGGCGCAGCGATGTCTGTCAGGTCAAAATCTTCGGCGGTGGTTTGGCGGATGCGTTCGCGGGGGCCGCCCAAGCGCTCCATGACCCAAAGGTCAGAGGTGCCAAACCCGGAAGCGCAGAGCCAGTCGGCCAGTGCCTTTGGGGCTGCACCATCGCGGACCAGCGCAATCAGATGCCCGCCATTTTGCAGATGGGGGCGCATCCGGGCAAAGGGGGCGGCATGCAGGCCAAGGGTGGTGGTCTGTTCCAGCCGCCAGCCCAGACGCGCAGCAGCAAAGGCAAAGGTCGAGGGCGCAGGCTGGGCCTGCCATTCTGATGGAGCCAGATGGCCCGCCAGCGATCCACCCGCCCCAAACCAGAACGGATCGCCCGAGGCCAGCACCACCACCCGCCGCCCCCGCGCCGCCAGAACCGGGGCGGTGGAAAACGGCACAGGCCATTCGACGCCCCGGTCGCCCGCGCCCACCAGCGCCAGATGACGCGGACCGCCGATGATCACCTC
>JALQUQ010000701.1 GCA_023263735.1 Paracoccaceae bacterium
CGGCGACTGGAAGCCTATGACGAGGAGCTGGGGGACAAACCGCGCATTCTGGCCCTGAACAAGGTCGATGCGATGGACCCGAAACAGATCAGCGACCGCCGCCGCGCTTTGGAAAAGGCCAGCGGCGGGCCGGTCTATGTGATTTCGGGCGTGGCCGGGCGGGGAATCCCGGAAACCCTGCGCGCCCTTTACGAAATCATTCAGGGCGAAGACCCCGAGGAGGAGCGTGGATCATGGCAGCCCTGATGCCGCTGATCGCACCCGATATTCGCGCGGCGAAACGGCTGGTGATCAAGATCGGCTCGGCCCTGCTGGTGGACCGGGCGACGGGCAGCCTTCGGGCCGATTGGCTGAAGGCGCTGGCCGAGGATGTGGCCTGGCTGAAGGGGCTGGGCAAGGACGTGATCCTGGTTTCGTCCGGCTCGATCGCGCTGGGGCGCGGCGTGCTGGGTCTGCCGCGCAGCGAGCTGGCGCTGGAACAATCGCAGGCCGCCGCCGCCGTTGGTCAGATCCGTCTGGCCCGCGCCTACGAAGAAGTGCTG
>JALQUQ010000702.1 GCA_023263735.1 Paracoccaceae bacterium
GGATGGTCAGTGTCAGCGAGGTGCAGATGAAGGCGGCCGCGAGGCCCCAGGTGATCTTGCCCAGGGCTGTGGCCGCGCTGCGCGCCGACATCGCCCCACCGCCGCCGCCCATGCCAAGGCCGCCACCTTCGGAGCGTTGCAAGAGCACGACGCCGACCAGAAGGAGCGCAAGGATGAGGTGGATGGTGAGGACAACGTTTTCCATGGGGCCTTCGCAATGCTGACGCGCCTATCTAGGCGCAAGGGGCGGGTGGCGCAAGGGGCTTGGCGGGGGGAACGCGGTCTTTGGCCGGACGCCCCTTGGCCGCGCGGGGAAGCCTCCGGCGGGGGTATTTGGGCCAAGATGAACCGGCGGGCGCGAAGCCGGGTCTTGACTGGGGGCTTTGACTGGGGGCTTTGGCGGCTAGCCTTCGCAGACGGCCGAGAGCTTGTTGCCGTCGGGGTCGCGCAGGTAGCAGGCATAAAAGCCCGCGCCATAGGGGCGCAGGCCCGGCGCGCCTTCGTCCGACCCGCCGGTGGCGAGGCCTGCGGCGTGGAAGGC
>JALQUQ010000703.1 GCA_023263735.1 Paracoccaceae bacterium
GGCCCATCTTGCAGGTGCCAACGGGGTGATAGACGCTGTTGCAGTCTTCCTTGATGTACTCGTCCAGCTCGGCATCCGTCTGCTTGGCCTTGCCCGGCAGATATTCGTCGCCCCGGATCGCATCAAAAGCCTTTTGCGACAGGATTTCCCGCGTCAGGCGCAGACCGTCGCGCAGCACGCGCAGGTCATCCGGAACCGACAGGAAATTCGGGTCAAGTTCGGGCAGCTGGAACGGATCGCTCGACTTTGCCATCACCGTGCCGCGGCTCTGCGGGCGCGAGATGTTGAAGTAGGGCATGCAGCCTTCGACGTTGATGATTTCGCGACCGTGATCTTTGTACATGATGTTGTTGAAATGCGTCTGCAGATCCGGCGCGATCAGGTCTTCGCGGGTCTTCAGGAACGACATGACTTCAACGCCATGGCCTGCAACGGGGCCTTTGCCGGTGGTGTAGTACTGCAGCAAGGCCAGTGCCGCCGCATAGGGCTTGGTCTGGTTCAGCAGCGAAATCGGCTTGGACAGGCCCTGTTTGACCGAGCT
>JALQUQ010000704.1 GCA_023263735.1 Paracoccaceae bacterium
AGGCGGTGGCTCGGTCGCGGCCATGGCTGGATTGACGCGCATGATGGGACTCCTCGTCGCCTGGTGTCAGGAAAGAAGGGGGGCTGTCTGCCCCCCGTCTGCTGTGCAGACTCCCCCCGAGGATATTTGAACCAAGATAAAGACCGAAAAAAGATTGCTTTTATCTTGGCTTAAATATCCTCGGGGGTGAATTGGCCGGAGGCCAAGAGGGGGCGGAAAGCCCCCTTTTGAAGGGTTCAATCCTTCCCGCGGTAGGGCTGCACGTATTGCAGCGCCATGTCCCATGGGAAGAAGATCCAGGTGTCCTGGCTGACCTCGGTGATATAAGTGTCGACTTGGGGTTTGCCCGATGGTTTTGCATAAACCGTAGCGAAATGCGCTTTGGGGTAGAGCTGGCGTACCAATTCCAACGTCTTGCCGGAATCGACCAGATCATCGACGATCAGGATCCCGGTGCCGTCGCCCATCATTTCGGCCTGTGGGGCCTTCAAGACGCGGGCCTCTGTCTGGGCCTGATGGTTGTAGGATTTCACGCTGATCG
>JALQUQ010000705.1 GCA_023263735.1 Paracoccaceae bacterium
CAGGCCTTCCGCGGGCCGCAGGCCGGCATCGTCGAGCATGTGGCGGCCGGCGGCGATGCGCTGGTGCTGATGCCGACCGGCGGCGGCAAGTCGCTCTGCTACCAGGTGCCGGCCATCCTGCGCCAGCGCGTCGGGCAGGGCGTGACCATCGTCGTCTCGCCGCTGATCGCGCTGATGCACGACCAGGTCGGCGCGCTGCTGGAAGCCGGCGTCAGCGCGGCCTACCTCAATTCGAGCCTGGCGCCGGAGCAGGCGGCCGAGGTCGAGCGCCAGATGCTGCGCGGCGAGATCACGCTGCTCTACGTCGCGCCCGAGCGCCTCAACACCGGCCGCTTCATGGCCCAGCTGCAGGCGCTGCACGCCAATGGCCTGCTGAGCCTGTTCGCCATCGACGAGGCGCATTGCGTGAGCCAGTGGGGCCACGACTTCCGCCCCGACTACCGGGCGCTGGCGACGCTGCACGAGTCCTTCCCCGCGGTGCCGCGCATCGCGCTGACCGCCACCGCCGACGCGCTCACGCGCGAGGACATCGTCTACCAC
>JALQUQ010000706.1 GCA_023263735.1 Paracoccaceae bacterium
GCGGTCCTCCGCCTGCCGCGCCCAGTTGAAGCCGCGCCCGCCGTGCTCGGCGGCGATGGCGCCGAAGGTCTCGGCCTGTTCGGCCACGCCCGCCTCGGTGCCGTGGAACTCGACAAGAAGATGGGGCAGGGCGGGAAAGCTCGCCCCCGAGTAGCCGTTGACTGCCAGCGCCGTCGCCGCATCGACAAACTCGATCCGCGCCATGGGCACGCCGGTCTGGATCGTCTCGATCACCGCGGCCACGGCCCCCGCCATCGTCTCGAAGGCGCAGACAGCGGCCGAGGTTGCCTGCGGCTGGCTGCGCAGGCGCAGGGTCAGCTCGGTGATGAGGCCGAGCGTACCCTCGGAGCCCACGAAAAGCGCCGTGAGGTCATAGCCTGCCGAGGATTTGCGGGCGCGGGTGCCGGTGCGGATGATCCGGCCATCGGCGAGGACAACCTCCAGCCCCAGCACATTGTCGCGCATCGTGCCATAGCGCACGGCGGTCGTGCCGCTCGCCCGCGTGGCCGCCATGCCGCCAAGGCTCGCGTTCGCAC
>JALQUQ010000707.1 GCA_023263735.1 Paracoccaceae bacterium
GGATGAAATTGGCCAGGGCAATGCCGACCAGGCTGGCCGAAATCCAGCTCAGCCAGTTGCAGAAATAGTTGCCGGTGAACCAGGCCTCCTGCTCCAGCAACACCTCGGGCGTTTTACCCGGATGCGGGTATTGACGCACAAAGAGCACATAGGTGATGTCGCCAGTCAGGTAGGCGTGCCACATGCGCTGCACCAGCGGCAGGTGCATCAGGTAATCGCGCAAATGCAGGCTGAACACCACAAAGCGCAGGTTGACGCAAAACGCCGTGGCCAGAATCACCCAGATGGGAGCCCCTGCAATGATCAAGGGTGTGGCGGCCAGCTGCGCGCTGCCGGCAAACACAAAAATGGTCATCGCCACGGCTTCAAAGACGCTCAGGCCGGACTTGACCATGGCCACGCCAGTCATCATGCCCCAGGCGGCGATGCCCGGCGCCTGCGGCAGCAGCGCCCTCAAACCATCCATGAAAGCAGGATGCTGACGTAAACGCGCTTGCAAAAACATCATGCGGCCAGCCTTTGGCCAACCTGCAGC
>JALQUQ010000708.1 GCA_023263735.1 Paracoccaceae bacterium
AAATGCGAATAATTGGTGGCCCGTCTTTGCGCTGGGTCAATATGAAAAGGCCCGCCGGAAACCGGCGGGCCCATGTGTCGCAATCCTGGCTGAAGATCAGCTCGGGATGTCGCCTTCGATGCCTTCGACATAGAAGTTAAGACCAGCAAGGGTGCCATCGTCAGCCACTTCGCCGTCGGCCAGCCATGCCGAGCCGTCCTGCTTGTTGAGCGGGCCGGTAAACGGATGGTAGGCGCCCGAAGCGATCGAGTCGCGCAGGGCATCGGCCGGAACAGCGTCCGAAATCTCACCAATGCCAACCATGCCGCGACCGATGCCGTCCCAGGTGTCGACGCTGGTCCAGGTGCCGTCCATGACAGCCTTGGTGCGCTCGACATAGTAGGGCGCCCAGTTGTCGATGATCGACGAGACGCGCGGAATCGGGGCGTATTCGCCCATGTCCGAGGCCTGACCGAAGGTATAGACGTTGCCGGCGGCCTGAGCGGCAGCCTGCGGTGCGGTCGAGTCGGTGTGCTGCAGGACGACGTCGCAGCCC
>JALQUQ010000709.1 GCA_023263735.1 Paracoccaceae bacterium
AGTTCGTATATTAAGGTTATGAAAGATATAAAGAAGATTGTTAAAAAGCTAAACGAGATTAACGCTCTATTGGAAGAGAACATGGATGCAAGTAACACTGATGTTGTAGATATGCAGCAGCAGATTGAAAGTATGATTGAGGAGCTGGAAGAGATTGAAGACTTCGAATTTGAAGACGAAGACTAAAAAAGTTTAAAAAACAGTTGCTTACAGAAGACTAAGTTCGTATATTAAGGTACAATAGAAAAAAATAAAGGTTATGCAAAAAAACATCTTAAACACAATCAACAAGGTTTCAAACAGTTTCCCTTCACTATTCTCAAGAGAGGATGTAATCAAATTGTTAACGGATTTGGATGCTGAATTGGCAGCAGAAGGACCAAAAATGTTAATCGAAAAAGATGCTTTGATAGACATCTTCCGGGAAACATTCTCAGACAAGGATTTTAGAAATGTTGTGGATACGGATGACATTGAGCTTTCTATAAGCTACAACAATAAGATTGAAATTGAGAATGTTCCAATTGACGAAGAT
>JALQUQ010000710.1:0-274 GCA_023263735.1 Paracoccaceae bacterium
GCACCGCCACTATTTTGTCTGGCTCAGCTTGCTGTGTGTATGGCCTCACCTTTACCTCACACTTTTACGGCGCCAAACGAAGCGTCGGCTACGTGCCTTTCAACTCCGAGTCATTGGTGACCGGCAAGCTGTTCGAAGACATCCGTGAAGCGGTCTATGCGGAGGCCAATCCAGACAATTACGATGCCATTGTCATCATCAATTTGTGTGTTCCAACCGCCAGCGGTGTGCCTCTGCAATTGCTGCCGAAGGAGATCAATGGTGTTCGCGTGAT
>JALQUQ010000710.1:284-534 GCA_023263735.1 Paracoccaceae bacterium
AAGACATCTTGGCTGGTGCGATGTTGAAATACGCTCGCGAGGAGATCCACGCAGGTCCCGTGCAAGCGCCGCGAACCGGCGTGACCGATAAACCCACGATTACGTTGTTGGGCGAGATGTTCCCGGCAGACCCCATCATCATCGGGCGCATGCTCGCGCCGATGGGCTTGGACGTGGGCTCTGTGGTACCCACCCGCGAATGGCGTGAACTGTACGCCGCACTCGACTGCACCGCTGTTGGCGCCATCCA
>JALQUQ010000070.1 GCA_023263735.1 Paracoccaceae bacterium
TGCCATAGCCGGGCTTGCCATCTTGAACCATTTTGGCAGCTTTCAGGCACAACTCCTTGAACGCGCCTATCTTTTTCGGATTGGCACCTTCCATCTGCTCCAGTTGCATCCGGTGGTCAAAGGCAAAGACCCGCATGGTGGACCAGTCATCCACCCGGTTGGTCGACCAATGGATCTGCTCCAGCGGGATGTCGTGGCGCAGCGCCTTGGTCACGATGCCGCGGTTGAAGAAGAACTGAAGCTCTTCCCACGACGGATAGGCGGGCGCGCAGCCATGGCGGCTGACGGCAAAGGCGCCGCAGGCATTGGCGTATTTCAGCGCGACAGGCCAAGGCTCGTTATCCAGCCAGCCTTTCAAAAGGCCCGACATGAACCCGTCGCCCGCGCCCAGAACGTTGAAAACCTCGATGGGGAAGCCGGGACCGGCCTCGCCTTCATCCAGCGTATCGGGAACGGCACCGGTAAAGGCCACAGCCCCCATCGGCCCGCGTTTGCAGACCAGCGTCGCGTCAGACACCTTGCGCACATTGCGCAGCGCCTCGATCGTGTTGGTCGAGCCGCCCGCGATGTGAAACTCTTCCTCGGTCCCCACGATCAGGTCAAAGAAATGCAGGGTCGATTGCAGCTTGGCCGTCACTTGCGCCGATTCAATGAACCGGTTTTCCCCATCGCCATGGCCCGAAAGGCCCCACAGATTGGGGCGGTAGTCGATATCCAGCGCGGTTTGCGCGCCGTTTTCACGGGCCAGTTTCAGCGCCTTCAAAACGGCGGCTTCGGTGCGGGGATGCGACAGATGCGTGCCGGTGGCCACAATCGCGCGGGCCCGGCCGATAAAGGCCGGGTCCACGTCGTCTTCGCACAGCGCCATATCGGCGCAGTTTTCCCGGTAGAAAATCAGCGGGAACCGATGCTCATCGCGAATGCCCAACAGAACCAGCGCGGTCAGACGTTCCTTGTCGGTGATCACGCCATCGACATTCACGCCTTCGCGGGCCAGTTGCTCGCGGATAAAGCGGCCCATGTGTTCGTCGCCGACACGGGTCAAGAGGGCGGATTTCAGGCCCAGCCGCGCGGTGCCCACTGACATGTTGGTGGGGCTGCCACCAACATATTTCTGAAACGATGCCATGTCTTCCAACCGGCCGCCCACTTGCGCGCCGTAAAGGTCGACCGAGCTGCGGCCAATCGTGATGAGATCGAGGTCTTTCATCACAGAACCTCGGACACCTTGACGACGCGGCCTTCCTTGACCGATTTCAGAGCGGCTTCGGCAAGGGCCAAGGCCAGCAGACCGTCTTGGGTGGTGGTGGGCGTTTCGGTGCCGGTGTTGACCGCATCGATAAAGGCCGCGATTTCATTGGCATAGGCGGCCACATAGCGGGTCATGAAGAAGTTCAGCAGCGGGGCCGAACGGTAGCCGTCTTTGTCGGCCACAACCACGCGGTTCTCGGTGGTGTTTTCCGCATAGGCCATGCCTTTCGAGCCCAGCACCTCGATCCGCTGGTCATAGCCATAGGTGGCGCGGCGGGTGTTGGTGATCACGGCCTGCTTGCCGGTTGCGGTGCGCAGGATGACGTTGACGCTGTCGTAATCGCCCAACTCGCCGATCTTGGCATCGGTCAGAACCGACGCCATGGCCGAAACAGTCTCCACCTCTTCGCCCAACAGCCAGCGCGCCATGTCGAAATCGTGGATCGTCATGTCGCGGAAAATGCCGCCCGAGCGGGTGATGTAATCGGCGGGCGGGGCGCCCGGATCGCGGCTGGTGATGGTGACCATTTCCACATCGCCCACATCGACGCGCTCGATCGCGGCTTTCACGCCCATGAAATCGGGGTCAAAGCGGCGGTTGAACCCGACCATGACCTTGCCCTTATTGGCGGCCACGGCCTTCAGGCAGGCCTGAACGCGGGCCAAGGACAGATCGACCGGTTTTTCACAGAACACGGCCTTGCCGACCTTGGTGAACCGCTCGATCAGATCGGCATGGGTGTCGGTCGGGGTGCAGATCACCACGGCATCGACATCGGCCGAGGCTTCGATCTGGTCGATGGTGCGCACGTCACAGCCATAGGTGTCCTTGATCTTTTCCGCGGCCGCCGCCACCGGATCGGCGATGGCCACCAGTTTTGCGCCCGGGATCGACCCGACGGCGCGGGCGTGGACTTGGCCAATGCGGCCCGCACCAAGGATGGCAAATTTCAAGGTCATGGTCTTTGTCTCTTTCTGATGGTGCCCATGGGGCAAGGGGCTGGTGGCAAGCGGGGGCTGGCCAAAGGTCGGAAATCAGGATCGGATCGGGGTGGGCCGGCATTTGGCGAAAGCGATGGATCGGCTCCGCAGGGGCGATCGGGCCGGGCAGGTCAGGGCCCGCGCCGCAAAACTTTCCCATCGTCCGGCGGTCACGTCGTCCTTCCTCCCTAAGTGCCATAGTCCAAAACGTGGCCTTGTCGTGGGCCCGTTGGCACCGCCAACGGGTCGTCAAGGGGCACAAAACATGGCGGCGAACCTGCGCAGTTTCGGTCTTAACGTCAATATTCTGGCCGATACTTTGCATCAGTTCTGACGAAAGATCGACAAATTCCTTGATGCAATTTCATCATTTTGGGGAGAAAGGGCGCGCGATCCTGAGGCACGAGGGGGCGAAAGGCCCGGGTGTCAATGGCGGTCTTGCGTTAAGATGCGTGAAAATGTATATAAATCAGTGATTTGTTGTGGTTTCTTCAGGTGATTTCTGCGCCTGGCCATCTTTGGTCATTGCCCCCATTCTGTCGCGCGGCCAAATCTGTCTGCGGGGGGGATCGGGGTGTCCCTGATGGTTTTTTGATGAAAGGCCATCAAAAAGCCGCGCCCCCGTGCCAAAGCCGGGGGCGCGCCTCAGTCAGCGGTGTTGCAAACCGGCGATCACGCCGCGCAATTCGGCCAGCCCGCGCAGGCGGCCCACCAGCGGATAGCCCGGATGGGTGCCGCGACCGATGTCATCCAACAATTCGTGGCCATGATCGGGGCGCAGTGGAATGGCGCGGCCCGTTGCGGCCTCTTCGTCCAGAAAAGCCGCGATAACG
The DNA here is from genome assembly GCA_023263735.1 of Paracoccaceae bacterium. Lineage (GTDB taxonomy): Bacteria > Pseudomonadota > Alphaproteobacteria > Rhodobacterales > Rhodobacteraceae > Pseudotabrizicola. The sequence continues at coordinate 3,066 of JALQUQ010000070.1, forward strand.
GCGGGCATATTGGTGTCGCCCTCCAGATGCGCCGCCTCTTCAAAGCTGCCATCGGGGTCTTTGCGCACGTTGCGCAGATGGGCAAAATGGGTGCGATGGGCGAACCGCCGCGCCATGGCCGGCAGATCATTGGCCGGATTTGCCCCCAAAGACCCGGTGCAAAAGGTCAGCCCATTGGCCGGGCTGTCTACGGCCTTCAGGATAAAGTCGATGTCCTCGGCATCCGAGACGATCCGGGGCAGGCCTAGAATATCGCGCGGCGGATCGTCGGGATGGACGCAGAGCTTGACGCCCAGATCCTCGGCTGCGGGCACCACCTCTTGCAGAAAGCGGCGGTAATTGGCGCGCAGATCCTCCTGACCCAGCCCCGCATAACCCCTAAGGGCCGTTTTCAGCCCGGCGATGTCATAGCGGTCATAGGCCCCGGGCAACCCCGACATGATCGAATGCAACAGGGTCTGTTTGTCGTCTTCGGTCGCCTGCTGGTGCCAGATGGCGGCTTTTTGCAGCGCGACGGGGGTGTACTCGGCCTCTGCCTCGGCCCGGCCCAACATATACAGCTCGAACGCCGCCATCTTGGCGGCCTCGAACCGCAGGCAGGTGCCGCCGCGCGCCACCGGGGCCGCCAGATCGGTGCGGGTCCAGTCCAGCAGCGGCATGAAGTTGTAGCAGATCGTCGTCACCCCATTGGCCGCCAGATTGGCCATGGATTGGCGGTAATTTGCGAAAAGCTGCGACAGGTCGCCCTCGCCGCGTTTGATCCGTTCGTGAATGGGCAGGCTTTCCACCACCACCCAATCAAACCCGGCCGCCCGGATTTCCGCATTGCGCGCGGCGATCACCTCTTGGGGCCAGACCTCGCCATAGGCGATTTCGTGCAAGGCGGTCACGATCCCCGTGGCACCCGTCTGGGCGATCTGGGGCAGGGTGATCTTGTCAAACGGGCCGTACCAGCGCCAGCTTTCGATCATAGAAGGGTCTCCATCGCGCGCCGCGCGCCATTCGCTTTCAACAATTCATAGGCCCGGGCCACCGGGTCGGCCAACCGGGCTGCCAGATCCTGCGGAAAGACTTGGGAAAGCGCAAGCAGCGCTGCCACGGGCCGCGCCGACGTGGCCGCCTCTTTCAGGATCGGGGCTAGGGGGTCTTTGACCTCGATCGGGCGTCCGTCCAGATCGGTGCCCGAGACATAGACCATCCACGCCGCCACGGCGAGGGTCAGCCCCGGGCAGGGGCGCCCAGCCTGTAGATTGGTGTCAAGCGTGCCCAGAATGCGCTGCGGCAGTTTCTGGCTGCCATCCATGGCGATCTGCCAGGTTCGGTGGCGAATGGCGGGATTGGCGTAGCGCGCGTGCAATTCGGCGGCATAGGCGTGCAAATCCACGCCCGGCGGCGGGGTCAGGGCCGGGATGATCTCGGCCTGCCACAGGTGGCGCACGGTCTGCTCCAGCACCGGATCGGCCATGCAATCGGCAATGGTTTCATGCCCCGAAAGATAGCCCAGATAGGCCAGAGAGGAATGCGTGCCGTTCAGCATCCGCAGTTTCATATGTTCGTATTCGGTGACGTCTTGCACCAATTGCACGCCCACCGCCCCCAGATCGGGGCGCAGGCCATCGACGAAATCATCCTCCACCACCCATTGCCGGAACGGCTCATGCATCACCGGGGCCGCGTCATGGGCCCCGATGGCCTCTGCGACCTCCAGAATATCCTCGGGCTTGGTCGCGGGCACGATCCGGTCCACCATCGTGGCGGGAAAACGCCCCTCAGTTTCGATCCAGCGCGCAAGCGTGGGGTCGATCTGATGGGCCAAGTCCAGCACGACCCCCCGCACGACCCTGCCGTTGTTGGGAAGGTTGTCGCAGGTCATGACGGTAAAGGGGCGCAGACCCGCGCGACGGCGCAGATCAAGGGCGCGCACCAGCATTCCCGGCGCACTGATCGGCAGAGCCGCCGTCAGATCATGCCGGATGTCGGGGTGGTTGAGGTTGAGCCGCCCCGTCGCCGGTTCATGGCAATAGCCCTTTTCGGTGACGGTCAGCGAGACGATGCGGATCTCTGGCGCAGCCATGGCGCGCAGAACGGCCTCCGGGTCCTCGCGGGCCACAAGCACCTCGCGCAGGATCTGAACATGGCGCGCCTTGCGCCCCTCAGGGCCCATTTCCATCGCCGTATAGGTGCCACCCTGCGGTGCCAGATGGTCGCGCATGGTTGGCGATTGCAAGGAGACGCCCAAGATCCCCCAATCCCCCCCCGAGGCGGCCACAGCCTCTTCGATATAGATCGCACCATGCGCCCGGAAAAAGGCCCCAAGGCCCAGATGCACGATGCCCACAGCCGGGGCCGGGCGGGTTCGGGTCAGGCGAGCGGGGGAAGTCTGCGACAGGGTCATGCGATCGGTGTCCTTTTGGGCAATTTTCTTGAAAGAAGAAAATTGCAAATTTCTTGGTCAAGAAATTTGGTGGCCCGGTTTATCGGGCCAGCCATCCGCCGTCTACATTCAGAATGGTGCCGTGGATATAGTGCGCGGCGGGCGAGGCCAGAAACACCGCCGCTTCGGCGATATCCTCGGCCCGGCCCCAGCGGCCCGCCGGGATGCGGGCCAGAATTTCGGCGCTGCGTTTGGGGTCGGCGCGCAGGGCTTCGGTGTTGTTCGTCTCGATATACCCCGGCGCGATGGCATTCACATTGATGCCCTTGGCCGCCCATTCATTGGCCAAAAGCTTGGTGATCCCCGCGACGCCATGTTTCGAGGCCGTATAGGAGGGCACGCGAATTCCGCCCTGAAACGACAAGAGCGAGGCGATGTTGACGATCTTGCCGCCGCGACCATGCGCCAGTGCTGCTTTGGCAAAGGCCTGACAGGTGAAAAACACCGCCTTCAGGTTGACGTCGATCACGTCGTCCCAATCGGTCTCGGTGAATTCGGTGCTGTCCTGCCGACGGATGATCCCGGCATTGTTGACCAGAATATCGATGCGGCGGTCGGCAAAGACATCGCGCGCCGCCATCGGATCGGCAAAATCAAGCTTCAGGCTTTCGCCCCCGGTCAGGGCGGTCGTCGCGGCACAATCAGATCGCCCGGCCGCGATCACCCGCGCCCCGGCCCGGGCGAGGGAAATCGCGATGGCCTGACCGATCCCGGTATTGGCCCCGGTGACCAAGGCCGTTTGTCCCGAAAGGGAAAAGGGCGTGGTCACCGCAGATCCCCCATGCCGACCATTTCAACATCCTTGTAATCGACATTGTCGCCCGCCATGGCCCAGATAAAGGTATAGCTGCCGGTGCCCGCCCCGCAATGGATCGACCACGGCGGCGAGATCGCGGCCTCTTCATTGGCGATCACCAGATGGCGCGTTTCGGAAGGTTCGCCCATGAAGTGAAAGACCCGCTGACCCTCGGCCAGATCGAAATAGAGATAGGCCTCCATCCGCCGATCATGCAGATGCGCGGGCATGGTGTTCCAGACAGACCCGCCGTGGAACTGGGTATAGCCCAGCACCAACTGGCAGCTTTCCATCACCTCGGGGTGGATGAACTGATTGATGGTGCGGTGGTTCGCGGTTTCCGCCGCGCCCAGCGTCAGCTTTTTTGCCTCCTCCAGCGTGACCAAACGGGCGGGCAGGGCGCGATGTGCGGGGCAAGAGGTGATATAGAACCGCCCCAAGCCGCCAAAGGTCACCGGGCCCGCGCCCATCGGCAGATACAGAACGTCGCCCTTGTTCAGCGTATAAAGGGCGCCCGCAGCCGTCACCGTGCCCGCCTCGCCCACATTGACCACGCCCATTTCGCGGCGATCGAGCACGCTGGGCGTTCCGGTCTCGCGCACATGATCCAGCACCAAGGTGCCCCCCGCCGGAACCGCACCGCCAACGATCATCCGGTCGTAATGGGTATAGACCAGCCGGATCTGGCCCGGCTGAAACAGACCCTCGCCCAGAAAGTTCCGGCGCAGCGCGGCGGTGTCCATGCCCTTGGCTTCGGTGGGCGAAATCGCCGGGCGGGTTTCAACAAAGAGCATCGTGGGTCCTTTCACAGAAAATCGTCGCGACGGGGGGTAAAGCCGTCAATCAGCACGCCAGGCGTCAGGCAGACACAGCCATGAACGGCGTTCGAGGGGATGACAAAGGCATCGCCGGGCCCGACCTCAAAGCTGCGCCCGTCAATGGAAAAGCGGAACCGGCCCGATTGCACAAAGGTCGATTGCACATGCGGATGATGGTGCAGGGCCCCCGTCGCGCCGGTCTCCTGAAAGGTAAACCGCACGACCATCAGCTCGGCACTGTCGGCCAGAACCTGACGGGTCACATTCTCGCCCGAAGGCACGATCGGAAACATCAGCCCCCCCTAGCGGAACACGGAGGGCAGCCACAACGACAGCGCGGGCACATAGGTCACCAGCATCAGCGTGGCAAAGGCCGCACCATAGAACGGCCAGATCGTCTTGACCGCCTGACCCACCGAAATCTTCCCCACCGCACAGCCCACGAACAGCACCGCCCCGACCGGCGGCGTGCAAAGCCCAATGCCCAGGTTCAAGACAAGGATCACCCCGAAATGCACCGGGTCCACCCCAAAGGCGCTGGCCACCGGCAAAAAGATCGGGGTGGTGATCACGATCAGGGGCGACATGTCCATAAAGGTGCCAAGGATCAGCAGGATCACATTGATCAACAACAAGACCACGATCGGATTGTCCGACACCCTTTGCATCAGCGCGATCATGGTGGCAGGCACCTTGAGATAGGCCAACAGCCAGCCAAAGGCCGCCGCACAGCCGATGACCAGCAAGACCATGGCCGTGGTCCGCACCGCCGCCTGAACCGCGCCCAGAAAATCGCCCCAGCCCATGGTCCGATACCCGATGGTCGTCACCCCCAAAGCATAAACCGCCGCGATGCAGCTTGACTCGCTGGCCGTGAACACCCCCGACCGCACCCCGCCAAAGATGATGGCGATCAGCAAAAGCCCCGGGATCGCGTTGATCAGCAATCGGCCCAAGGCGTTCCAGCCCGGAAAGGGCTCGGTCGGATAATCGCGGCGCTTGGCCACGACATAGGCCGCCACCCCCAAAGACAGCGCCAAAAGGATGCCGGGCACGATCCCGGCGGTGAACAGATCGGCAATCGAAATCCGCCCGCCGCCCGCTATGGAATAGATGATCATGTTGTGCGATGGCGGGATCATCAGGGCGATGATCGCCGAAACGACCGTGATGTTTACGCCGTAATCAACGCCATAGCCGCGCGCCTTCATCTGCGGAATCATCAGCCCGCCAATCGCGCTGGCATCAGCGGCCGCCGATCCCGAAATGCCCCCGAACAGCACCGAAGAGGCGATGTTCACCTGCCCCAGACCGCCCCGCACATGCCCGACCGCCGCCCCCGCAACCGCGATCAAGCGGCGGGCAATATCGCCCCGCACCATCAATTCGCCCGCAAAGATGAAAAACGGGATCGCCATCAGCGCAAAGACCGACACCCCCGAATTCAACCGCTGAAACACCACCACCGGCGGCAATCCCAGATAAAGAACGGTGGCAAAACTGGCCGCCCCCAGACAAAAGGCAACCGGCGTTCCGATGATCAAAAGCAGCGAAAAGCTGCCAAACAGAACCCAAAGCTCCATCCGTCACGCTCCGTTTCCGGTTTCGCCAAACCGCGCCGTCGGCAGTCCGGCCGCCCGCCGCAGAACCCGCTCCAGCGAAAACAGCATCACCAGCCCCCCGCCAAAGACCAGCGGCAGAAAATCTACCGCCCCGCTGATCCCCAAGGTCGGCAAGACCGACCCGGCCGCCGACAACATCAACTGCCCGCCATACCAGGCCATGCCAAAGCCAAAGGCACAGACCACCAGGTCCGAGGTCGTGTGCAAGACCGCCTTCATCCGGTCGGGCAGCACATGCAACAGCACATCGAACGACAGATGATATCCCTCACGGATTCCCACCGCCGCGCCCAGAAAGATGAACCATCCCATCAAGATCACCGCCGCCGGCTCGCTCCAGACGATCGAACTGTTCAGCGCATAGCGAAAAAACACCTGGGTCGACACGATGGCCGTCATCGCCACCAACCCAAGTCCCGCGATCCACAGGCTCAGCCGCGACACGACCCCAAGCCCCCGGGCCAGCTTTTCCATGCCTTGCTTCATCCAGACCTCCCGATCCGGCGATCACTGCCCGCAGAAGGGCTTGCACCTTTTTCAAATACTCCGCGGGGGTCCGGGGGCGCGAAGCCCCCGGCGCGGCCGGTGGGAAAGCGCCCCGCCAGACGCCGCCCCGCCAGCCTCTCTGCCCGCCTTCCCGTCAGTCGACCGACTGAATCCGTTCGACCAGGCTCTTCAGCTTGGGGCTCGAGGCATGTTTTTCGTAAACGGGCACCATCGCCTCGATAAAGGGCGTCTTGTCGATGGCGTCGACGATCTCGACGCCCGCGGCGCGGATCTTGGCTTCCGAGTCTTTTTCCCGGGCGGCCCAAAGCTCGCGGTTGACCGGGACCGAGGCGGCGGCCGCATCGCGGACCAATTGCTGGTCCTCGGGGCTCAGCTTGTCCCACGAGACTTTCGACATCACCAGAACTTCGGGCACGATCAGGTGCTGGTCCAGCGTGTAATATTTCGCGACCTCGAAATGGCCCGAGGATTCATACGACGGCCAATTGTTTTCGGCCCCGTCGATGACCCCGGTCTGGATCGAGGAATAGACCTCGCCATAGGGCATCGGGGTGGCATTGGCCCCAAGCGCGGCCATCATGTCCACAAACACATCCGACTGCATGACGCGCACCTTCATGCCCTTCAGATCGTCAATCGACCTGACCGGCTTTTGGCTGTTGTAAAAGCTGCGCGAGCCGCCGTCGTAATAGCCCAGACCGATAAAGCCATGGGGTTCAAAGGCCGCCAGAATTTCCGCGCCGACCTCGCCGTCCAGCACGCGATGGGCATGGTCGGTGGAGCGGAAGATATAGGGCAGCGAGACGACCTTGGTTTCTTCGATCAGGTTGTTGAACGGCCCCATCGACACGCGGTTCAGATCGATCACGCCGAATTTGGTCTGTTCGATCGTGTCTTTTTCCTCGCCCAATTGGGCCGAATGGAACACTTCGACGCAGATGCGCCCGCCGGACGAGGCTTTCAGCGTTTCGCCCATCTGCTTTACGGCCTCCACGGTCGGATAGCCGTCGGGATGGGTGTCCGAGGATTTCAGCGTGATTTCACACTCGGCAGCAGCCGCGGTGGCCAGGGCGGTGCTGGCCAAGAAGGCGGCGGCGATTGATTTGACGTGCTTCATTTGGGTCTCCTCCCGATGTTTTGGGGCTGGGTCACAGCCGATAGGCTTGCTTGGCAAGTCTGTAGGCGAGGTCATGCGCGACCTCATAGGCCTCGTCTTCGGTCAGCCGTCCGGTCAGGACCTGGCCAGCCAAAAAGGCGCAATCGACGCGACGCGCCACATCGTGGCGGGCCGGAATCGACAGATAGGCGCGGGTGTCGTCGTTAAAGCCGACCGTGTTGTAAAAGCCCGCGGTTTCGGTGGTGGTTTCGCGGAACCGTCGCATCCCCTCGGCGCTGTCAAAGAACCACCAGGCCGGCCCGAGTTTGAGGGCGGGGTAGACCCCGGCCAAGGGCGCGAGTTCGCGGGAATAGGCGGTTTCGTCCAGCGTAAAGACGATCACCGTCAGATCGGGGCGCAT
>JALQUQ010000711.1 GCA_023263735.1 Paracoccaceae bacterium
GGCAGGCCCAACAGCGCCTCGACCGCGGCGAACAGATCATCGGCAAAGGCCGCTTCCTCCGGCCCGTGCATCTTGGGCTTGACGATATAGATCGATCCCTCGCGGCTGTTGCGGAAACGTCCCAGCCCCCTCAAGTCGTGCAGCCCGCACGCCGCCGTCACCAGCGCGTCGAGGACGCCTTCGGGTGCCTCGGCGCCGTCGGACAGGCGCAGCGCAGGCGTCGTCATCAGATGGCCGACGTTGCGCACGAACAACAGGCTGCGCCCCGGCAGCACCAGCCGCGATCCGTCGGGACGGGCATAGCTGCGGTCTTCGGCCAGCGTGCGCGTGACGGTGCGCCCGTCCTTGTCGAACCGGTCGGTCAGGTCGCCGCGCATCAGCCCCAGCCAGTTGGCATAGCCCGCGACCTTGTCGTCGGCGTCGACCGCCGCGACCGAATCCTCCAGGTCGACGATCGTCGACAGCGCAGCTTCCAGCACGACGTCGGCGATGTTCGCCGGGTCGTCCCGCCCGATCGGGTGGTCGCGATCGATC
>JALQUQ010000712.1 GCA_023263735.1 Paracoccaceae bacterium
GATGGCGGTGCGCGCGCGTCACCGCCGCGTGCAGGCCGACAACATGCTGCAGATGGAGCGCAGCCTGCAGGCTGCGCTGGACCAGCGCGCGCTGTCGCTGCCGGCGGCCACTGTCGCGCAGGGGCTCTACGCGCTGCTGGTCGGGCTGATCCACAGCTGGCTGCTGGCACCCGAGACCTTCGGGCTCGAGGCCGCAGCCGAGGCCTCGGTGCGGGCCTATCTGGCGGGATGGGGTCTGCTGCCGGCGCAGGCTGGCTGAAGACCGGGTTTCAGCTCGCCTCAGGCCGCCTTCTCGACATGGCCCTGCCGCGTGTAGAGGAAGTCGATCACGGCCTTGCGGCAGCGCTGGTAGTCGGGATCGTCGGCCAGCGCGACGCGGTTGCGCGGGCGAGGCAGCGGCACCGGCAGCAGCTCGCCGATGGTCGCGGCCGGGCCGTTGCTCATCATCACGATCTTGTCGGACAGCAGCACCGCCTCGTCGACGTCGTGCGTGACCATCACCACCGTGCTCTGCGTGCGCGCCACGATCTC
>JALQUQ010000713.1 GCA_023263735.1 Paracoccaceae bacterium
TTCGGTCAAGGTTTCGATCCCAGTCTTGCTCAGGCACCCTTGCCGCCAGAGCGAAGCCAGATCGCCCACGATGCCCAGCGAAGTGCGCTTGTCGAGCGCGGCCTCGACGGCGGGCGGCAGGCTGATGTTTTCCACATAAAGCTCGGGCAGCGTCAGGCCGTATTGCCCGATCACCGGATCAATCGCTTTGGCGACGATCTTGCCGAGGTCGGCGGCATTGGCGGCCATGTCGAGAACGGGGATGTTCGAGACCGCAATCGCGCGGCTGAATTCCTGCACGATGATGTTGCGGATCTGATAGCTGATCTCGCCCATGGTAAATTCGCCATCGGTGCCGACGATCTCGGACATTAACTTGGCCGGATCGCCGACCTTGACCGTATAGGTGCCGAAGGCCCGCAGACGGGTTGGCCCGAACTCGGGATCGCGCACGATTACCGGGTTCTTGGTGCCCCATTTGAGGTCGGAAAACCTCGTGGTGTTGATGAAATAGATTTCTGACTTGAAGGGCGATTTGAAGCCGTGATCC
>JALQUQ010000714.1 GCA_023263735.1 Paracoccaceae bacterium
AGATAAAGCATTTGAAGTTGAACCTATCATCGTCCCTTATTTAGATGCCGAGCGGTATTTGGTTAGAATTAATAATAAGGTTAAGGATATATTTTGAAAATTTTTGCAGTATCAAATCAAAAAGGTGGAGTGGGAAAAACCACAACGACTGTTAATTTGGCCTCTGCGCTTGCAGCCAAAAAACAAAAAGTACTTTTGATTGATCTTGATCCGCAGGGTAACGCGACTTCTGCATCAGGCATTTTAAAAAAAGAAATTAAACAAACTATTTACGATGTTCTTATTCAAAAAATTAATCTTTCTTCGGCAATCTTAAAACCCAATGATGAAAATTTTGATGTGGTGGCCGCTAATCAGGCGCTTGCAGGAGCTGAAGTTGAATTGGTTGATTTTGATAAAAGGGAATTTATTTTAAAAAATGAAATTAATAGGCTCAATGGTTATGATTACATCCTCATAGATTGCCCACCCGCATTGAGCCTGCTTACCGTTAATGCCTTGGTTGCTGCCCATTCAGTTATTATCCC
>JALQUQ010000715.1:0-286 GCA_023263735.1 Paracoccaceae bacterium
GGTGACGACACGATTTGGCGACGCCCATGTCATCCACGGCGTCGATCTGAAGGTCGAGCCCGGCGAATTCTGCGTGTTCGTCGGGCCCTCGGGGTGCGGAAAATCCACCCTGCTGCGCATGATCGCGGGGCTTGAAGAAACCAGCTCTGGCACCGTGCGTATCGGCGGAGAGGACATGACCCGCGTGGATCCTGCCCGTCGGGGGGTGGCGATGGTCTTCCAGTCCTATGCTCTTTATCCCCATCTGACCGTGGCCGAGAATATGGGATATTCGATGCGGATCGCG
>JALQUQ010000715.1:296-527 GCA_023263735.1 Paracoccaceae bacterium
GGCCCAAGGCTGAAATCCGCACCGCCGTCGAAGAAGCGGCCGCCATGCTGGAGCTATCGGCCCTGCTCGACCGCAAGCCGAGGGCGCTTTCGGGCGGGCAGCGCCAGCGGGTGGCCATCGGGCGGGCCATCCTGCGCAGACCCGAAGTCTTCCTTTTCGATGAGCCGCTGTCGAACCTCGACGCGGAATTGCGCGTATCGATGCGGGTCGAGATTGCCAAACTCCACCGAC
>JALQUQ010000716.1 GCA_023263735.1 Paracoccaceae bacterium
CACCATCGCGCTGCACTATGTCTTCGACACGCCCGAGGACCGCATCGTCTGGGACGTGGGTCACCAGACCTATCCGCACAAGATCCTGACCGGACGGCGCGAGCGCATGGACAGTCTGCGCCAGCACGGCGGCATCAGCGGCTTCCCGCTGCGCAGCGAGAGCCGCTTTGACGCCTTCGGCACCGCGCATTCCTCGACCAGCATCTCGGCGGCGCTCGGCATGGCGATGGCCGCCAGGCAGAAGGGCGAGGACCGGCATGCGATCGCGGTGATCGGCGATGGCGCGATGACGGCCGGCATGGCGTTCGAGGCGCTCAACAACGCCGGCGTGCTCGATGGCAAGCTGCTGGTGGTGCTCAACGACAACGACATGTCGATCAGCCCGCCGGTCGGCGCGCTCAACCGCTACCTGGCGCAGCTCATGAGCGGGCGCTTCTATTCGACGGCCAAGCAGGTCGGCAAGCAGGTGCTGTCGCGCACGCCGCATCTGCTCGAGCTCGCCAAGCGGCTCGAGGAGCAGGCCAAG
>JALQUQ010000717.1 GCA_023263735.1 Paracoccaceae bacterium
GGCCGACTGGGGCGTGCTGATGGCCGGACTGGCCCTTTCCATCCTTCCCATCCTTGCGACCTTCCTGGTCATGCAGCGCCAGTTTGTCGGCGGTCTGACCAGCGGCGCCGTCAAATGAGCTCGTCCATGTCCTACATGCAGATCAAGGGTATCGCTAAACGCTACGGCACCTATGAGGCCGTGCGCGGCATCGACATCGACATCGCCGAACGCGAGTTCGTGGTGATCGTCGGCCCGTCGGGCTGCGGCAAGTCCACGCTTCTGCGGATGATCGCGGGGCTGGAGACGATCAGCCGGGGCGATCTGGTGATCGACGGCCAGCGGATGAACGACGTGCGCCCGGCCGACCGGGGCATCGCGATGGTGTTCCAGTCCTATGCACTTTACCCGCACAAGACTGTGGAACAGAACATGGGCTTTGCGCTGAAGGTCGCGAAGACGCCGAAGGACGAGGCCGCCCGCAAGATCGCGCGTGCGGCGGAAATCCTGCAGCTTGGCCCACTGCTGAAGCGGTTGCCGAAGGAGC
>JALQUQ010000718.1 GCA_023263735.1 Paracoccaceae bacterium
GCCCGCAGCGTGCCTCCATGGGCCACATACTCGTCGAAAAGCGCGATGCGGACGAAATTCTGCGCCAGCATCCGGTCGGTGAAGGGCGTATCCGGCCCGCCGCCATCCGTGCGGATCAGGCCTTGGGCCAAGAGGCGATCCTGCAAGCGCTGATAATAGGCGGCAAGGACGGCGCTTTCTGCAGAGATCACGGGTTCCGGTTCGGGCGCGGGGGCGCTCGCAGGCGTGATCTGGCAGGCGGCTAGGAAGGCCGCCGCTGCCACTGCCGCGAAGGATGTTCCGTGACGCGCCCTGTTCGCCATTACTCGCCGGTCGCTGTCCCGATTGTGTCGCCGGTGCCGGTGGCACGCGCCTTTGAAGAGGCCAGCGTGTCGCGCAGATCGGCCTCGAGCTCTTTGAGGTCTTCCTCGGCGGCGGCGCGTTTGCGCTTGCCTTCATCGGCGATGGCGAGGCTTTCGTTGATCGTCTCGATGAGGTTGGCGTTGGCGGATTTGATCGCCTCGTTATCGAACACGCCGCGCTCC
>JALQUQ010000719.1 GCA_023263735.1 Paracoccaceae bacterium
TTCGAGCGTCTGAAGGAGGCATTGGCCGCGCAATGGGGGATTGAGGCGCCGGTGGCCAGCCTGGGCGTCTTGCGTCGCTTGCAGCCCGTGCTGCGCAAGGGGGAGTGGAAGGTCACCGTTGTCTTGAACAAAGGCAACCATGATCACGCCCCGCGTATCCTCGATGTGAAGCCCGGATTTTTCGAGGGCGGTCTTTATGGCCTTGCCATCGACCTTGGCTCGACCACGGTTGCTGCGCATCTGTGCGATCTGCGCGATGGGTCGGTTTTGGCCTCGTCAGGTCTGATGAATCCGCAGATCCGCTTTGGCGAAGATCTGATGAGCCGGGTGAGCTATGCCATGATGAATCCCGGCGGCGATGTTGAGATGACGCGCGCCGTGCGCGAGGCGATCAATGCGCTGGCCAGTGCCATTGCCGATGAAGCCAAGATTGACGTCAAGTCGATCTATGAGGTGGTTTTTGTCTGCAACCCGGTGATGCACCATCTTCTGTTGGGGATCGATCCGGTGGAATTGGGTCAGG
>JALQUQ010000720.1 GCA_023263735.1 Paracoccaceae bacterium
GCAGCAGCGCCGGCAGATGGTCAGGCTCGTAGCAGAACAGCGTCACGCGCGGTGCGTCTCCATCTGCCGGCAGCCCTTGTGCCTCCAGCCAGGGTTCGCGCTCGAAGGCGGCGCGCTGCGCCATCAGGTCCGGCTCGCGCAGCAGGCCGCCGGTCGCTGGCGTGAAGCCGGGGTAGAAGAACCATTCGGTTCGCCCGGCCAGCGGCCCGCTCATGACCGGCGAGGCCAGCCGGTGACAGCGCTCGACATAGGGCTCGGCGCTCAGGTATTCGAGGTTGAGCCAGACCCGCCGCGGCTCGCCCGGGGCGCTGTCGGGCTGCAGCGCGGCGACCCAGGTCGGTGCCAGCTCGCAGCCAAAGGCCGCGACCATCACATCGCCGGCCGGCAGCTCGGGCGGCGGCGCTGCCGGGTCGCTGCGCGGCCAGTGCCGCACCTCGATGCCGGCCAGGGCACCGGAGCGCGCGCCGGGCGCCATCCAGTCCAGCGGCTCGGGCTGGTCGGCCCACAGCCGCACGCGCTGGCC
>JALQUQ010000071.1 GCA_023263735.1 Paracoccaceae bacterium
GCCTGTCAGGATCAGGTTTTCGACAAAACGCACACCCAAATAGGCATCAAGGCTAAAGGTCACGTCAGTGACAACGGTGTCCGTGCCCCCGGCATCGACCAAGCCGAGGCCAAATTCAAAAACGCGATCCTCCACCGAATTCACATAATAGGTATCGTTGCCCGCGCCGCCGGTCATGGTGTCATTGCCAAGGCCACCGTTCAGGATGTTGTTGCCCGCATTGCCGACCAGAACATTGTTCAATCCGTTGCCAAAGGCGTTGATGTGGGCTGATCCGGCTAGGAAAAGCCTTTCTACGAAACGCACTTCGGCAAATGCGTCCAGGTTGTAGGTGACAGTGCTGATGACGGTATCCATACCACCGGCATCCGACGTGCCATTGGTCGTCTCATCGACCCGGTCGAAAATCGCATCCACCATATAGGTGTCATTTCCGGCGCCGCCCGCCATCGTGTCGGTGCCCAGCCCGCCATTCAGCAGGTTGTTTCCGCTGTTGCCGATCAGAACGTTGTTCAGGGCATTGCCGGTGCCACTGATGTGGGCCCCGCCCGAAAGGATGAGCCGCTCCACCAACCGGACGCCAGAATAGGCCCCCAAACTGAAAGAAACCGCGCTGCGGACGGTGTCATACCCGCCAGAATCGATCAGCGAGCCATCGGTTGTCGTCTCGATAACGCGGTCAAGCACGGAGTCGACGACATAGGTGTCGTCGCCCTCTCCTCCAAACATCGTGTCATGGCCAACACTGCCATCAAGCGTGTCATTCCCCCGCCCCCCGCGCAACAGATTATGGCCGCTGTTGCCGGTCAGGCGATTGTCAAGGTCATTGCCGAAGCCGTCGATCTGCGCCGATCCGGTCAGCACCAGATGTTCAACAAATTGCACGCCGACATGGGCATTCAGGTCAAAGGTCACGGCGCTTTCTACGGTATCGTCGCCGCCCGCGTCCAAGGTGCCGGTGATCTCGGTGGTTTCAAACACCTGATCACCCGGGGAATCGATCAGATACAGGTCGTCGCCCGACCCACCAACCAAGGTGTCATTCCCAGTGCCGCCGTCCAGACGGTCATTCGCGCCGCCGCCGAAAAGGCTGTCATTTCCCAATCCGCCAAAAAGAACATCGTCCCCGCCCAGCCCAAACAGGACATCATCGGCGCCCGTTCCGGTCAAGGTATCGGCGGTTTCGGTGCCTTGGATCGGGCTGGCGCCGGGCAAGCTGGAAACGGCGATCTGCTGATCGGTGAATTCCAGAATCTCGATGTTCAGAAAACGGTCGATCCCCTGTGAAGAGATCACGGTGACAAGGCCGGCGTTGTAGGTGATCGAGCTGATACTGGCAAAGGTCGTGTTGATGACGGCGGTGTCGATGCCATCCCCGCCATCGATGGAGTCGTCGCCCAACCCGCCCGAGATACGATTGTCGGCCGCATTTCCGACAACGGTATCGTTGCCGCCGCCCAGATTGACGTTTTCGATGATGGTTCCAACGGAAATCACCATGTTTCCCACCACGCCGAACAGGTCAGACACGGCGCCTTCGCGCAGGTCGATCCGTGAGGCGGTGTTGTTGGTCGAGAAATCGAGTGTATCGATGCCTTCGGTGTCGGCAATCGTCAGGATCATGTTTTCGCCCCGCTGCAACAGCCCATCAACGTCGGTGGCGCCATCAAACAAGATGCGCATGACATCGCCCAAATAGCCGGAAAGATTGCTTCCCGATCCCCAAACCGTATTGCCGGCATGAATGGGCGCGGGGCCGTAAAGCCGTTGAATGGCCTGAATGTCTGCGATCATCGGGGTGATGACGATCCCGTCGCTGCCGGGGACAAAGGTGTTCTCGCTGAGCGAGAAATACGACATGATCGACATCTGGACGCTGTCGTTCAGATAAAGATTGTGGGTGCCAAAGGTCGCGCTGCCATCATAGGGCCCGGCATGGCCCAGGCCCAGGGCATGCCCGATCTCATGCAGATAGGTCTGAAAGGAATAACTGTCGATCGATGTCCCGTAGGTATTGACCCAATTGACGCCAATATTGACCGCCGCAAGATTGATGATGCCGGTGACCGGATTGTAACTTGCGGGTCCGGCATAGGCGCCTGACGCATCCGTCGGGAATGCGCTCGAAAACTGGGCCGGTTGCTGGTCATTCACCCCGTCGAAAAAGACGATATCGGCACTGGATGCGGCCCCTGCCTGAAAGACGATCCCCGTGACGGCGGACCAGGCCTCAAACGCCCATTCGGCAAGGCTGGCCCCGCTCGCGGTCAGATTGGACAGGTCATAGGTGATGATCCCGCCGACCGTTTCTGCAAAATGGATGGGCGTTGTGATGCCCCATGCCATTTCGGTCAGAAAACTTGCCACTTGATCCACCGCAAAGACCGCAGGCGCGGCGGTCAAGGCATAGGTGCCAAGGCCCCGGTTTCCAAAAGCGCCCACGGTCAGGAAATAGGTTCCCGTTTCGGCCGCGGTGAAAGCGATGCCCGAAAAGGTATTCGACGGCGCGATGTCGTCATTGAACGCAACCTGCACACCGTTCGGATTCCGGATCGTCAGCGTGGGATCAGAAAGCCCCAGCGTTGCGCCGTTGGTTCCAAAAGCCGTGAACACATAGCTTTGCCCGCCCTCAAGCTGGACCGCGATGCTGTCCGTATCGCCAAGGACTCCGATCCTGCCCTCAAACCGGTCCCCGATGGTCATGATCGGATTGCCGACCAATGCGGCAGGGGCATCGCCCCCCTCGGCCACCGTCGCGCCCAGATATCGCGGCAGACCACCGCCGCCCGCATCCCCCTTTGACAGCGAAAGAGAGGGTTTCAATGGATTGAACATGTGCCTTGGCCCCTGTTCAATTCGGGGAACGTGGGGCGATCTGAACCGAAACCAATTTCATTTTCCCCTCCTGACCCGCGTTTGCCGCCCCTAGATACAAAGGGGGCAAAACGTGGTCTGCTGGCACCATCGTCACCCGGCCAGCCTGATCGGAAAATGTGGCGATATCCAGAATTCACATTTGAAAAGTGGCTAGAATTTTAGCCGATTGCGACAGGCCTGTTGCCGCAAATTATTGTTAAATAATCATTATATTCAAAATGGCCGCCGACCCAACAGGGGTTGGTCATCCCGCGGCCAATGATCAGTCCCACTCCACATCGCCCAAAAAAATGTAGCCGGCGCCATAAATGGTCTTGATCAGGGTCGGGTTCTTTGGGTCCTCGCCCAATTTTGTCCGCAGGCGGGAAATGCGCACATCCATCGCCCGGTCAAAGCTTTCCCCAGCAGCCCCCCCCAGCGTTTCCTGCATCTGTTGGCGGGAAATCAGGCGGCGCGAGTTTTCCAGAAACATCCGCAGCACTTGCCCTTCGGCATGCGAAAACTGGATTTCCTCGCCCTCAGCGGAAATCAGGGAATAGCTGTCGAACACGGCCGTCCAGCCGTTGAACCGGGCGATCTTGGCGGCGCGGTCGGTTGCGGGCTTGTTCTTGCGCAGTCGCACCCGAACCCGGGCCACGATTTCCGCCGGATCAAAGGGTTTGATGATGTAATCGTCGGCCCCCAATTCCAATCCGGTGACGCGATCCTGCACCTGACTGCGCCCCGAAATGATGATGATCGCCGCCCCGGATTCCAGCGCCAACCGATGAACCAGCACCAGCCCATCCCGGTCAGGCAGCCCAAGATCGACAAGGCAGACGTCGAACGCCGTTCGCTTCAACGCCGCTTCAAATTCGGTCGCCCGCGCAAAGCACTGGGTTCTGAACCCGGCATCGGACAGCGCCTCGGAAAGCATCAGCCGGATTTCCGGCTCGTCGTCCAGAATGGCGACCAACGGGGCCTTTGTCATTGTATTACCGCCGCAAGAAAGGCTGTCAGTTCCGACAGGGTAAAAGGTTTTGCGATCAACGGATAGGTCGCCATCGCGTTCTGGCGCAGCCGATCCTGTTGCGGCAGCGACGTCATCAGGGCCACCCGCGGCCCCAAGGCGGCGGCCAGATCATTGGCCAGATCCAACCCGGTCTTGTCGCCCGGCAGCCGCAAATCGGACAAAACCAGATCAATCCCCGGCAGCCCGGCCAAGGAGAGCGCCTCGTCCGCTGTGGCCGCTTCGATCACACGATGGCCCAAGGAACAGATCATGTCGCGCAATTGCTCCCGCAAATCGGGCATATCCTCGACCAACAGCACCATCAGACCCCGGGCCGCGGGCGCAGCAAGCCGGTAGGGCAGGCGGAGTTGCACCCGCGCGCCGCCGTTCGGGCCATTGCCCAACTGC
Source organism: Paracoccaceae bacterium (assembly GCA_023263735.1). GTDB lineage: Bacteria > Pseudomonadota > Alphaproteobacteria > Rhodobacterales > Rhodobacteraceae > Pseudotabrizicola. Next base: position 4,277 of record JALQUQ010000071.1, read on the forward strand.
ATCGTTCCCCCGGCAAGAAGCGTCTGGTCATAGACCATCGACAGCCCCAGCCCCGACCCCGCGCCGCCCTTGGTCGTGAAAAACGGATCAAGCCCGTGCTCCAGCGCCTTTTGGGAAAACCCCGGGCCGCTGTCTGTCACGATGAATTCGATCCATGTGTCATGCACGGGGCGCACCACCAGATCAATCTGGCCGTGGCGGTCGCCGATGGCATCCTTGGCATTCAGGATCAGGTTCAACAAAGCGTCCTGAAGCCCGCCCAGATCCAGCACGACCGGAACATCTAGTCCCGCCACCTCATAGACGAATTTTACCCCATCCGGCAGGGCCGACCGCGCAAGCACCGCCAGATCGGCCAGAAATGCCGCCATGTTGACCGCCGAGGGGCGCAATTCCCGCTTGCCCGAGATGCTGGCGATCCGGTCCAGCAGGGTTCCGCCCCGTCGTGTCGCGGCAAGGGTCGAGGCCACCAGTTCCCGGGCCTCGGCGGGCAATGGCAATCGGTTCAGGCGCGATTGAAGGCCAAGGATGATCGTCAGCAAGTTGGCGAAATCATGGGCCAGCCCCGATGTCAGCTGGGCCGCCAACTCGCGCTTGCGCGTCTGGGCCACGGCGGCGCGGGCCTGTGTTTCCTCGGTGATGTCCATCGACAGGATATAGACGCCGTTGATGGGCCCGCTTTCCGTTCGATCCGGGGTAAAGGCCGACCGGATACGCCGCCCGGATTCCTCGTCGGAAAACTCCATGACCGAGGATTGCCCCGCCAAGGCGCGTTTCAGATGGGCCTCGATCTTGGCAAAATTGCGGGGGCCCAAAGCCTCGACCCCGGTCATCCCGATGATCTGCGACGGGCTGCCGGGGATCACCGACGACAGCCGTCGGTTGGTGTAGGTATAGCGCAGATCGCGGTCGACATGGGCGATATGGGCGGGCATCATTTCGGTGGTCAGCCGCATCCGCGCTTCGGACTCGGTCAACTGGATCTTTGTCGCCTCCAGCGCCGTGATCGCCGCTGAAAGGGCTCGGTTCGCCTCGGACAGCCGTTCGGAATGCGACAAAAGCTCTTCGGACAGTTCCGCCGACCGTGCGCGCAACATCATCTGCTGACTGCGCACTTCGGTGATATCGGTGTAAACGGTCACCCACCCACCTTCGGGCAAAGGGAACCCTTCAACCGAAACCCACCGACCATTGGGCCGCATGCGCTCCATATAATGCGGCACAAAGGCCCGCGCGGCCCTGACGCGCTGTTGAATGGCCTCTTCGGGGGTGTCCACCGGGCCATATTCACCGCGGTTCACCAAAAACCGGATCGTCCGTTCGAAATCGACTCCGCTGCGAACGAATTCATCCGGAAAATCAAACATCTCCTGATAGCGCTTGTTGCTGACCACCAGCTTCAGATCGCTGTCGAATATCGATATAGCCTGCTGGATCAGGTTCAACCCGGTGCGGGTCAGGCGGGTGATGGCATCTTCGGGCAAGGTCATCGCAGCGAACTCCTGCGTTATGGCTAGCACCCGCACCGGCCCTGCGGAAAGCCACAAACCGTTCCTGTTACAATTCGTAAGATTTGCGACAAAGTGCCGAAAAACTTGTCGGCCACTCCTGTTGTCCAAGCGTTCGGCACCAAGACCGGACCTTGGCTTGCCCGAAATCGGGCCCCCTTTCCGGGGATGGGAGGAGATGCATGAACGAACGGACCCCCGAACGTGGGCTTGAGTCCATTCCGGCCCTGATGGCGCGGAACGCGCGCACGCTGGCGCAGCGTCCGGCCTATCGCGAAAAGGAATTCGGTATCTGGCAAAGCTGGACATGGTCCGAGGCCTATCAAGAGGCGCGCGCCTTGGCCGAGGGGTATCTTGCGCTTGGCATCAACCGGGGCGATTTCGTCGCCATCGTGGGCAGAAACCGCCCGTCCTTGTATTGGGCCATGGTTGCCGCGCAGATGTGTGGTGCCATTCCCGTGCCGCTGTACCAAGACGCCGTGGCCGAAGAAATGGCCTATGTTTTGGAACATTGCGGCGCGCGGTTCGTGATCTGCGGCGATCAGGAACAGGTGGACAAGGTTCTGGAGATTCAGGCCAATCTGCCGAACGTCGATCAGATCATCTATGTCGACAAACGCGGCATGCGCAAATACGACCATGCCCATCTGAACGCCTTGGCGGATGTGATCGCCGAAGGCAAAGCCGCCCATCATCGCTTTGACGCGGAACTCGACTCCCGCATTGCCGCGCTGACCTATGATGACCCCTGCGTCATGCTTTATACCTCGGGCACCACCGGAAAGCCCAAGGGCGTGGTCCTGTCGAACCGCAATATCCTTGAAACCAGCAAGAACACCTGTGGTTTCGACAAGCTGGGGCCGAACGAGGAAATCCTTGCCTATCTTCCAATGGCTTGGGTGGGCGATTTCATCTTTTCCGTCGGGCAGGCGATGTGGTCGGGCTTTTGCGTGAACTGCCCCGAAAGCGCGGCAACCATGATGACCGATCTGCGCGAAATCGGCCCCACCTATTTCTTCGCTCCGCCCCGTGTGTTCGAAGGCCAGTTGACCAGCGTCATGATCCGCATGGAAGACGCGGGCAAATTCAAGAAATGGCTCTTTGACACATTCATGGCCCATGCCCGCCGCGTCGGCCCCGCCATTCTGGACGGCAAGCCCGTGTCAGGCATGGACCGCCTGAAATACCTGCTGGGCGATCTGTTCATCTATGGACCGTTGAAAAACACGCTTGGGTTTTCGCGCATCCGCGTGGGCTATACCGCAGGCGAGGCGATCGGCCCCGAAATCTTTGATTTCTATCGCGCCTTGGGCATCAACCTCAAGCAGCTTTATGGCCAGACCGAGGCGTCGGTGTTCATCACTCAGCAACCCGACGGCGAGGTGCGCTCCGATACCGTGGGCGTCCCGTCCCCCGGGGTCGAGGTCAAGATTGGCGAGACGGGCGAGGTCTTTTATCGCAGCCCCGGCACCTTTGTCGAATATTACAAGAACGCCGCCTCCACCGCCTCGACCAAGGATGCCGAGGGCTGGGTGGCAACCGGCGATGCCGGCTTCTTTGAACAAGGCACCGGCCATCTGCGGATCATCGACCGCGCCAAAGACGTGGGCAAGATGGCCGACGGCAGCCTGTTCGCGCCGAAATACGTCGAAAACAAGCTGAAGTTTTACCCCAACATTCTGGAAGCCGTGGTCTTTGGCGCAGGTCGCGACCGCTGCACCGCCTTTATCAACATCGACCTGACCGCCGTGGGCAACTGGGCCGAGCGGAACAACATCGCCTATTCCAGCTATCAGGAACTGGCCGGACATCCGCGCGTGCATGACATGATCAAGGGCCATGTCGAAGCGGTGAACCGCTCGGTCGCCGAAGATCCGATGCTGTCGGGCTGCCAGATTCATCGCTTCCTGATCCTGCACAAGGAACTGGATGCCGATGACGGCGAACTGACCCGCACCCGCAAGGTGCGCCGCAACATCATCGCCGAGAAATACGCCGATCTGGTGACCGCGCTTTATGACGGATCGAAAACCATCTCGACGCAAACCGAAGTGACCTATGAAGACGGCCGCAAGGGCCACATCCGCGCCACCCTGACCTTGGGCGATGCGACCGTGGTTGCCGTGACGGCCGGAAAGGCAGCGGCATGAACGCGCAAACCCAAGTCGAAGGATATACCACCGCCGACGGCCGCAAGATCGGCGGCGTGTTGATGGAGATGAAAAACATCACCCTGCGCTTTGGCGGCGTCAAGGCGATCACCGACATCAGCTTTGACATCCGCGAGGGGGAAATCCGCTCGATCATCGGCCCGAACGGCGCCGGAAAATCCTCGATGCTGAACGTCATCTCCGGGTTTTACGTCCCGCAGGAAGGCGAGGTCTGGTTCAAGGGCCAAAGACGCGCGCCCATGCGCCCCTATGAAGTCGCACGTCAGGGGATTGCCCGCACCTTCCAGAACATCGCCCTGTTCGACGGGATGTCGGTGCTCGACAACATCATGACCGGCCGCCTGACCCTGATGCAGACCGGCCTGTTCCAACAGGCCCTTTGGTGGGGACGCGCGCAGCGCGAAGAAACCGAACATCGCGAAAAAGTCGAAAAGATCATCGACTTTCTGGAAATTCAGGCCATCCGCAAAACGCCCGTCGGCCGTTTGCCCTATGGGCTGAAAAAACGCGTCGAACTGGCCCGCGCTCTGGCCGCCGAGCCGAACATCCTGCTCCTCGATGAACCCATGGCCGGGATGAACGTCGAAGAAAAAGAAGACATGTGCCGGTTCGTTCTGGATGTGAACGACGAATTCGGCACGACGATCGTGCTGATCGAACATGACATGGGCGTGGTCATGGATCTGTCCGACCGGGTGGTCGTGATGGATTACGGCAAAAAGATCGGCGACGGCGCCCCCGACGAGATCCGCAACAATCAAGACGTGATCGACGCCTATCTGGGGGTCAGCCATGACTGATTTCATCGCAATGAACGGAGGCGCCCATGCCTGATACTTTCTGGTTCGCCCTCGAAGTCACGCTGAACGGCCTGATGGCCGGGGTCATGTACGCCCTTGTCGCCCTTGGCTTCGTCCTGATCTTCAAGGCATCGGGCATCTTCAACTACGCGCAAGGGGTTCTGGCCCTGTTCGCGGCCCTGACCCTTGTCGGCATCATGGATGGGCAAGTGCCCTTTGCCCATTTGATCAACGCCATGTTCGGGACCCAATACCACAATTTCGGTTTCACCGTTCCGGCCGTCATCGCGATCCTCCTGACCGCAGGCGTGATGACCGTGCTGGCCATCGTCGTCGAACGGCTGATCCTCAAACATCTCGTCAATCAGGAACCGATCATCCTCTTCATGGCCACGATCGGACTTGCCTATTTCCTCGAAGGCTTCGGCGATGTGATGTGGGGGGCCGACATCAAGAAGCTGGACGTGGGCATCCTGCAAGGGATCAATGAAACCATCGATGCCAAAACCTATGATTGGTTCGGCTATGGGCTCTTCATCGACAATCTCGACATCATCGCCGCCCTCGTGGCCACCGCCCTCGTGATCTCCCTGACCCTCTTCAGCCAGTATTCGAAACAGGGCCGCGCGCTGCGCGCCGTGGCCGATGACCATCAGGCCGCGCTGTCGGTCGGCATCTCCCTGCGGTTCATCTGGGTTCTGGTCTGGTCCATTGCGGGCATCGTGGCCTTGGTGGCGGGCATCATGTGGGGCTCGAAATCGGGCGTCCAGTTCAGCCTGTCCCTCATCGCTCTCAAGGCACTTCCCGTGCTCATGCTGGGCGGCTTCACCTCGATCCCCGGGGCAATCGTCGGCGGACTGATCGTCGGAATGGGGGAAAAACTCTTCGAATTCTTCGTGGGCCCAATGGTCGGCGGCGCGACCGAGAACTGGTTTGCCTATGTTCTTGCCCTCATCTTCCTCGTCTTCCGGCCGCAGGGCCTGTTTGGCGAGCGGATCATCGAAAGGGTCTGACCGATGCGCGTGCTTGAACCCAAAGACGCCTCCGGCGGGAGTATTTGGAAAAGGTGCAAAAGCCCATTTGTACCTTTGAAAAATACTCCGGGGGTGAGCGCCAAGGGCGCGAGGGGGCAGCGCCCCCACCTTGAAACGGACCGAATTCTTGTGACGAAGGGGATGGAGTGATGCTGTACCGTGAGGCCGGCGATTTCAAGACGAGCTATGTCTCGGACAGTCAGACCTTTCCGATCAAGTTTGATCGTTTGCGCTATTGGGCGGTCATGGCTTTTGCGTTTGGCGCTGTCCCGTTCCTGATCAACGATTACTGGGCCAATGCTGTGGCCGTGCCCTTTCTGATCTATGCGATCGCGGCGATTGGCCTGAATATTCTGACCGGGTATTGCGGGCAGGTCAGTCTGGGGACGGGGGGGTTCATGGCCGTCGGGGCCTATGCCTGCTACAAGCTGATGACCGCCTTTCCCGAGGTTTCGATCTTTTTCCACGTCCTGTTGGCGGGCGGTGTGACGGCCGTGGTCGGGATGCTCTTTGGCCTGCCGTCCTTGCGGATCAAGGGGTTTTATCTGGCGGTGGCGACGCTGGCCGCGCAATTCTTCCTTGTCTGGCTGTTCAACAAGGTGCCGTGGTTTTACAACCACTCGGCTTCGGGGCAGATCACGGCGCCCGAGCGGACGATTTTCGGGATCGCGGTGACCGGCGCCTCGACTCCGGCCTGGGCCAAATACCTGTTTTGTCTCGTGCTCTTGACCGGCCTTGCCTGGTTGGCGCGGAACCTGACCCGTGGGTCGGTGGGGCGCAAGTGGATGGCCATTCGCGACATGGACATCGCCGCCGAGATCATCGGGGTGAACCCTTTGACAACCAAGCTTTCGGCCTTTGCGGTCTCGTCCTTCTTTATCGGTGTGGCCGGTGCGCTGTTCTTTTCGGTCTATCTGGGCGCGGTCGAGGTGGGCGAAGCCTTTGGCATCC
>JALQUQ010000721.1 GCA_023263735.1 Paracoccaceae bacterium
GGGCGATCAGCGCCTGCATGGCGGCATAGCCTTCCTCAAAGCGGAACGAGATTTGGCTGCCCCGGAGGTTGGGGTCGCGGGGCGAGGCGAGGGTGAGCATCGGGCAGGCGGCCTCGACGCCCTCGACGAAAGCCTCGGTCAACTCAATCGACCGGGCGCGGATATCGGCCATCGTGGTCATGTCCCAGATATCCATCGACGCCTCGAGCGCGGCCAGCGCCAGAACCGGCGGGGTGCCGACGCGCATCCGCTCGATCCCGTGGCCGGGGCGGTAGTCGAGATCGAAGGCGAAGGGCGCCTCATGCCCGAGCCAACCCGAGAGAGCGGGGCGGGCCACGTCGGCGTGGCGGGGCGCGACATAGATGAAAGCCGGCGAGCCGGGGCCGCCGTTGAGGTATTTATAGGTGCAGCCCACGGCGAAATCGGCCTTCGCGCCCGCCAGATCGACCTCGGTCGCCCCCGCGGTATGCGCAAGATCCCAGATCGCCAGCGCGCCTGCGGCATGGGCCTTGGCGGTGAGCG
>JALQUQ010000722.1 GCA_023263735.1 Paracoccaceae bacterium
GCGCATCGGGACACGGTATTTGCCGGCGAATTCCACCGAGCGGATCTGCAGCACCTTGGAGCCCATGCTGGCCATCTCGAGCATTTCCTCGAAGCTGACGCGCTCCATGCGGCGGGCCTCGGGTACCACGCGCGGGTCAGTGGTGTAGACGCCGTCGACGTCGGTGTAGATCAGGCACTCGTCGGCCTTGATCGCGGCCGCCACGGCCACCGCCGAGGTGTCGGAGCCGCCACGGCCCAGCGTGGTCACGTTGCCCTCGGGGTCGATGCCCTGGAAGCCGGTAATGATGACGACCTTGCCGGCATTGAGCTCGGCCTTGACGCGGGCGTCCTCGATCGACTCGATGCGCGCCTTGGTGTAGCTGCTGTCGGTCTTGATCGGCACCTGCCAGCCCGAGAAGCTCACGGCGTCGAGGCCTTCGGCCTGCAGCGCGATCGCCAGCAGCGCCGACGAGGCCTGCTCGCCGGTAGCGGCGAGCTGGTCGAGTTCGCGGCCGTAGGCGGTACCGGGCTTGGCCGGC
>JALQUQ010000723.1 GCA_023263735.1 Paracoccaceae bacterium
ATCGCCGAAGTGGTCCGTGTGGCCACCATTGGCGACGTGGATGCGGCCCTTGCCAAACTGTCGATCGACAATCGGCTGATTCCGGTGCGGGTGCGTCTGAACGACTCGGCCCGTCAGGATCTGTCTCGCCTTTCGGCGCTCAAGGTTTCCACGGCGACGGGCGCGTCGGTGCCTTTGTCGTCGGTGGCAGAAATCAAGATCTCCGAAGGCCCCTCAACCGTCAGCCGCCTGAACCGCGAGCGGATGGCCACGATTGGGGCCAGCTTGCCCGTGGGCGTGGCGCTGGGCACGGCAACCGCCCGATTCAGGGAAATCGTCGATTCCGTAGAATTGCCCCCGACGGTGCGGGTGGCGGAATCGGGCGATGCCGAGGTTCAGAACGAACTGATGCAAAGCTTTGTCAACGCGATGGTGATGGGCCTGATGCTGGTGCTGACGGTGCTGATCCTGCTGTTCCGGTCGGTCATTCAGCCCTTTACCATCCTGTTCTCGCTGCCTCTGGCCATCGGTGGGGTGGCG
>JALQUQ010000724.1 GCA_023263735.1 Paracoccaceae bacterium
GACTGTCGACGAGTGACTGAAAGCGCATCCACGCGGTTGTGCGCTGCTCCTGAACAGTCGTGACATTGGTGTCGATGACGCGACAGTCAACAAAACCGCACCGATGTAACCAGGTGAGCGTGGTGGCACAGGAAGGGATAAACCAGACATTCGGCATTCGGCAGTAACGTTCTTGAGGCGTCAGCGCATAGCCGTCTCCTCCGTCCACAATCAGCGTTTCCAGAACGAGTTCGCCGCCAGAGCGCAGAGAACTTTTTAATTGCAGCAAATGATCTATGGGCGACCGACGATGATAAAGGACGCCCATCGAAAAGACGGTATCGAAGCATTCCGGCTCGTCCCCCAGGGTGCTGAGCATGGCCTCGAATGTGGTAGGGAGAACAAACACGGGGACTTCGCTCAGATAGCGTTTGACGGCCTGAAACTGCATGGCATACGCCAATTGTGAATCCACCCCAATCGCAAGCCGGGCACCCTGTCCTGCCATACGAAAGCAGTGGTAACCATTGCCGCATCCG
>JALQUQ010000725.1 GCA_023263735.1 Paracoccaceae bacterium
GTACACGGCGACGGCGTCGTCCAGCCACGTCAGCTTTCACCTGATCAATCCGGACACCAACAATCGCATCCGCATGATCCCTACCGATCCGGACGCCGGGCCGGTGGAGCGCTCGGACCTGGTCAAGGGTTATGAGGTGTCCAAGGACGAATACGTCCTGTTCGACGACGCCGACTTCGACAAGGTGAAGCTGGAGAGCACCAAGACCATCTCGATCGACGAGTTCGTCGACGAGAAGAGCATCGACCGTCTGTACTGGGACGATCCCTTCTACATCGTTCCGGAGAAGGGGGTGGGGGCCGAGGCCTTCGCCGTCATCCGCGAGGCGATGAAGAAGGCCGGCAAGATCGCCATCGGCTGCCTGGTGCTGCGTGGACGCGAGCGGCAGTTGGCGCTGGAGGTGCACGGCAAGGGGCTGGTGGCCTATTCGCTGCGACCGCACGACGAGGTGCGGAACGCGGACGACTACTTCGACGAGATCCCTGCGGTGAAGGCCGACAAGGACATGGTCGACATC
>JALQUQ010000726.1:0-232 GCA_023263735.1 Paracoccaceae bacterium
CCATTAAGCCGGCCCGCGACTGATCGTTACCTTCGAAGATTTTAAGGATATTCAGGCCCGCGCCAACCGCGAGCCGCGCGGCTTTGACATGGTGCGCCGCAACGGCTGGTCGCATCTGTGCATCCTGTCCGAGGGCGGACGCTGGTATCGCGATCAACGACTTTATCGCTATTTCGACCGGCTCGCGGATGACGGGTCTTCGAAGATTTCGATCAGGTGCTGTTCTATGGCG
>JALQUQ010000726.1:242-517 GCA_023263735.1 Paracoccaceae bacterium
CCGCCGCGGCCTATTCGGTGACCGCCCCCGGATCCCATGTCTTGGCGGTTCGCCCGGTCGCGACGCTCGATCCGGCCCAGGCCGGTTGGGACGGGCGCCACCGCGGCGACCTGCGCCTTTGCTTTAAGGATCGCTATGGCTATGCCCCCGATATGCTCGAGGCTGCAGCCCAAGCCTGGATCGTGTTCGATCCGCGCGAGCGCGAAGACGCCATGCACGCAGCCCTTTATCGCGCCCCCAACGTGATGGCCTTGCGGGCCTTTGGCCAAGGCGCT
>JALQUQ010000727.1 GCA_023263735.1 Paracoccaceae bacterium
GCTGATCCCGGCCTGCTCGGCCCCTTCCTTTCGGTAAAGCTCTCGATACCGGCGGGGATGAATGGGGTCATATCCCGGCAGGTAAAACACATGCCGGTGAAAGATCTTGGCCGTCGTGTCGGTCTGATCTGTCATTCCCACCTCTGGGCCCACCTCTGGCCCAAGCATAGGCAGAGTTTTGGGCGAAAATAAGGGCAGATCGCGGGGTCAGCCGGGCAGGGGGATGCCCAGTTCCTCGAACAATTCCAAGAGGTAAAAGCTGAAGTCGGTAAAGACGCCCGACAACAAGGCCAGACCGACGATCACCAACAGCACACCCATGGCCCGCTCGATGGTCTTCATGTGGCGCTTCAGCCGTTGCATCAGCGTCATGGAGCGTTCGATGAACAGCGCCGCCAGCAGGAACGGCAGGCCCAGCCCCAGAGCATAGATCGCCAAAAGGGCCGTGCCGCGTTGGATCGACCCCTCTTGCGCGGCAAGGGACAGGATCGCGCCCAGTTGCGGGCCGATACACG
>JALQUQ010000728.1 GCA_023263735.1 Paracoccaceae bacterium
TTGCACTCTGCGACGCGCTCCTGCGCCGCCCGACCGCCTCCATCGGGCTGATCGGATCGGACACCAAATGGGCGCGCTTCCGCTCCCGCCTCTCTGCCATGGGCCATTCCACCGAGGCCCTATCCGGAATCACCTGCCCCATCGGCGATCCCGCCTTGGGTAAGCACCCACAGGCCATTGCCCTCGGCGTCGGCCATCGGCTACTCACCGGACTGGCGCAACCGCAACAGCCCCCGCAGGCCCAAAAGGAACAGAGCGCGTGACAGGAGCATTGCTTTCCATCGAAGGCCTGACCAAAGCCTACCCCGGTGTCGTCGCCAATAGCGACGTGTCCTTCACCATCAAACCCGGTGAAGTGCATGCGCTTCTGGGCGAAAACGGCGCGGGGAAATCCACGCTTGTGAATATGATCTACGGCCTCGTCAAACCCGACCATGGCCAGATGAAAATGCTGGGCGCGCCCTATACCCCCGCCGAACCGCGCGCCGCACGCGCTGCGGGCGTGGCGATGGT
>JALQUQ010000729.1 GCA_023263735.1 Paracoccaceae bacterium
GCCTCGATCCGGCTGAGGTCCATCACCGCAAAGGCATGATGCACCGTGGCCAGGATCGCCTCGCGCATGTAGCCTTGGCGCGCAAAGGGTGCGCCGATCCAATACCCCAGGGTCCCCGCCTGCACCGGCCCACGGCGGATATTGTCCAGCGTGATCGCGCCCAGAAGCTGCTGGTCGGCGCGGCGGATCAGCATCAGGGGCAGCGCGGTGCCCTGGGTTTCTGCCCGCTGCGCCCAATAGACCCGGTTGGTAAAGGCGCGGCGCGACAGATGGTCATGCGCCCAGACCGGCTCCCACGGCATCAGGTGGTTGGCCGATGCCTCGCGCAGCGCCGCCCAAGCCCGCCAATCGCCGTGTTCGGGCAGGCGCAGCGTCATCCGCTCGGCCTCGATCCGGGGGCGGCGGCGGAACTTCAGCATCAGGCGGCCAGCCTTTGCCGGATTTCCTCCAGCGTCGGGGCCGCTTCGACCGGGCCATAAAGCGCCATGGCATTGTCCGCAGCACAAAGCCCTT
>JALQUQ010000730.1 GCA_023263735.1 Paracoccaceae bacterium
GCTCTAGCCAACTGAGCTACTCCCGCAAAAGCTGGTGGGTCATGAAGGACTCGAACCTTCGACCACTCGGTTATGAGCCGAGTGCTCTAACCAGCTGAGCTAATGACCCACTAGTGGCGGACAGTGAGGGATTCGAACCCTCGGTACCGTTGCCAGTACGCATCCTTAGCAGGGATGTGGTTTCAGCCAGCTCACCCAACTGTCCATTAGCCTAAATTGCGTGACTTTATTATCATAAAATCAGGATGGAAATTATAATAGCAAGTCACTTAAAAGATACTTAAAATTCATCAAATAATTGTTAAATAACAAATTTTAAGTAATAAGATATTTTTATAGATTTTTTAATATTTTTTCAACTACTGATTTAGGATCAGCATCTTTATATATTGGTCTTCCTACAACTATAAAATCAACTAGATTTTCTTTTGCAAAAGCAATATCAGCAACTCTTTTTTGATCACCACTATCTTCTCCAAAAGGTCTAATTCCTGGACATAATGTTATAAAT
>JALQUQ010000072.1 GCA_023263735.1 Paracoccaceae bacterium
CTCGGCCGCCTTTGCCACTCTCCACGTCAGGCCCTCATCGGCCACCCCCGTTACATCGTCTTCGGCGTCCAGAATTTCAACCCTGTGGGCGCGATCGGCCTGCAAACGGGCCAAGGATTCCGCCAGACATTGCCGCGCGATTTCCTTGTCGGCATCGGGGCGCAGCGCGGCGGTGATGCGCACATGCGGATGCAACAGGACCGCTTCGGTTGGCAGGGGGGCTTCGGCCATCAGAACGGCGGTCAGATCGGGGGATGTCTGGTGATACAGCATCAGATTGCGCACCAGATCATGGCCATCATCGGTAAATTCCAGCCGCTCCAGCGCGGATTCGAATTCGGGGATCAGATCGGGATGCGACAGGCACCCCGCAAGGATCACCGCTTCGCGCAGGTGATCCTGCCCTCCTTCGGAATTGCCCGCCAAAAGCGAGGCCCGGGTCTGGCTCAGCGGGGCTACCGGCAAGATCGGCTGGCCAAATCGACCGCGCGGCGACCACGGCGCGCGGGGCTGAAAGGCCTCTCTCTTTTGCGGCCGCCGCCCGATCCCGAACAGCTCGTTGCGCAACTCTTTGAATTCGGCGGCGTAATGGTTGCGCAGCCGCAGATCTTTGACCCGGTCAAGCGCGGCAAGCAGCGCCACATCCAGCGCGGCCTTGCGTTCCGGGCTGTCAAAGACCTTGCCCTCGATCTCGCGTTGCCACAGCAGGCGGACCATGGGTTGCGCCTCGTCCAGAACCTTTTGCATGGCGGCCGGACCCTGCGCCTTGATCAGATCATCCGGGTCCAGCCCCGAGGGCAGCATCGCAATCCGCAGCGCCTTGCCCGCCTCCAACAGGGGACGCGCAAGATCGACCACCCGCAACGCGGCCCGCATGCCCGCCGTATCGCCATCCAAGGCGATGATCGGCTCGTTCGACACCCGCCACAAAAGCCGCAGTTGATCTTCGGTCACCGCCGTGCCCAGTGGCGCGACCGTCCCCTTGAACCCCGCTTCCGACAGGGCGATCACATCCATATACCCTTCGGCCACGATCAGGGGCTGGCCTTTGCCCACCGCCTCGCGCGCGGGGCCAAAGTTGAACAGATTGCGCCCTTTGTCGAACAGCGGCGTTTCCGGGCCATTCAGATATTTCGCCCGCGCATTCGGGTCCAGCGACCGCCCGCCCAGACTGATCGCCCGCCCACGCCCATCGCGAATGGGAAAGATGATGCGCGCGCGGAACCGGTCATAGACCGACCCATCGTCCGATTTCGCACACAGACCCGAGTCAAGGATGAGATCGGCGGCAAATCCCTTTTGCTGCAACGATTGAAACAGGGCTTGGCGGCCATCGGGGCACCAGCCGATCTCCCACCGCTCTTGCGCGGCTTCTGACAATCCGCGCTTGGCGATATAGGCACGGGCCTCGGCCGCCTGTCCGGTCTTCAATTGCAACCGCATCCATTTGACCGCCTCTTCCATCACTTCGGTCAGTTGGGTCCGGCGGTCTGCCTTTTTCGCGGCCTCGGGATCGCGGGCAGGCATCTGAACGCCCGCCTCTCGCGCCAACCGCTCGACCGCATCCATAAACTCCAGATTCTCGGCGTCCTTGATAAAGGTCAGCACATCGCCTTTGGCATGGCAGCCAAAGCAATAGTAAAACCCTTTGCGGTCATCGACGTGAAAGCTTGCGGATTTTTCCTGATGAAACGGGCAGGGGGCCCACCAATCGCCCTTGGCCATATTGGATTTGCGCATATCCCAAGTGACCTTTCGCCCCACAATCTGGGAAAGGGTCACGCGGGATCGTATCTCATCAAGAAATCCGTTGGGCAGCATTGGGTCGTGTGGCTTTGAGGTTTCGGCGACTATCGTTCGTTTGCGGGGGCTAGTCCAGCCATCAGACCGGGATTGATTGCGTTACCCGCTCCGCGCAGGTATTTCCCGCCCAAAGGAGACCCGCCATGGACGCAAGCTTGGTTCAATCCCTGTTCACCCGCAAAGACGGGTCTTATCTCTTTGCCCGCTGGGGGCGGCCCATCGTGCCGGTGGTCTTTGGCGTCGAGGATGCCACGCTGTCAACGGTCAAGGGCGCGATCGAGGCGGTGGTGACCATCGCTGGCCACAAGATGGCCGAGACGGACCCGGAACTGGGGGCCAACCTCATGGTGTTCTTCTTTCGCGATTGGGACGAATTGCGCCATGTCAAGGATCTGGACCGCCTGATCCCCGATCTGCACCCCTTGCTGCAACGGCTGGAAACGGCGGGGGCCAATCAATACCGCGCGTTCCGCTTTGATCCCTCGGGGGCCATCCGCGCCTCTTTTGTCTTCTTGCGCATGGATGCCACACTGTCAGACCTTCCCGCCGCGGATTTGGCCCTGTCTCAGGCGGCGCATGCCATTTTGTTGTGGGGAGATGGCGCCTTTGATCGGGTCGCGCCCTTGGTCAGCGATGGCAAAAAGGTCCTGCTGAATCCGCAGATTGCCGCGCTGATTCAGGCAGGTTACGACCCGATCCTGCCCGCCATGTCGACCGACCCCAGCCACGCCTTGCGCCTTTCGGCCCGGGTGGCAACCAAGTTGACGTAAGGAAATCCAGACTACCACTTTTGGATAGGTTTGGTATGGTGGTCTTCGTTAACACGGCGTTCATTTATACTGAACATTTCAAAACACGGGGCTGGCCTAGGTCAGCCCCGTTTTTTTCCCCGTTTTTTGTCGTGCCGTCCCGGGGGGCCGTCATTCCCGGCCCGCGCGCCATTCCTTGACCCGCAGATAGGCATTCGCCCCCACCGTTGAAAACGGGCGCGGGGGCAGTTTTGTGGGCGCGGTTTCGGCGTCGAAGTGGCGCGTGATTGCGGTCGTCAGGCCCATCACCCGCTCGGCCGCCGCCATCCCCGTCAGGGTGGATCGCGCGGTCCCCAGCCCGTTGCACACGGTTGCGGCATAAAGCCCGGGCTCCAACTCACGCGCCACGGAAACGGCGTTGCGGGTCAGGCACAAATGCCCCGCCCAGGTGAATTCCTGCCTGACCCCGGCCAGCCCCGGAAAACGGTCGGCGAATTTGCGGGCATGCACGGCGGCCGTGCGGCGCAACTGCGCGGCAGAGGCCTCCATCCCCGGCTCAAAGGTCGCGCAGGTGCGGGTCACGATCCGGTTGCCGCCCAATCCGGTATCGATGCGCCGCATCGTCGTGCCCATCGGGTCTGACGGGGTCACCCCCCAGCGTGGCCGTCCGCCAAGCGTCTTGACCTGCTCGGCCGACAGATCGACGGTCATCGACGCATAAAGAAACACATGCATCAGCCGGTTTTCGGCAAATCCAAAACTTTCCAGATGGCCATTGTTGGCCAAGATCACCTTGCCCGCGCTGACAATGCCCCGTGGCGTGGTCAGCCGCCACCCCGCGCCCATGCGGGCAAAGGCGGTGACGGGGGTCTGTTCCCAGATGCCAACGCCATTTTGCCGCAACCCTTCGCCGAACCCCCGCACAAAGCCTGCGGGTTGCAGCATCACGGTGCCGGGTGTGTACAGGCCCGAAACATAATGCCGGCTGCCGGTCAGGTCATACATGCCCTGCGCATCCAACCGTTCGTTCGGCTCGCCCAGCGAGGTCAGGTGATTGGCATAAGACAGGTTCAGCGCATCCGCCGTATCCGAGGCCGCGCCATTCACCTTGCCCACAGGATCAAAGAAATCGCGGCGGATGCCATAGTCCTCAACCGCGCCCCGGGCAAAGCCGATGGCCGCCCGGTTCAGATCGATCATGCCCCGGTCATCCCCATGGCCCGCATAATCATCCGAGGTCAGTTCATGCGGCAAATCGATCATGAACCCGGAATTGCGCCCCGATGCCCCTTCGGCCAGACGCGAGGCCTCCAGCACGGCAATCGTGATCTTGGGATCAAGCTCGCGCAGCCGACGTGCGGCGGCCAGCCCGGCAAAACCGCCGCCAATGATGGCGACATCCACGGTTTGATCGCCGGGCAGCGCAACCGGGGCAGGCTGGCCGGGCAAGATCGCCGACCAAGCCGCCGGTCCCCGATGCACGGGCGTGCGACGCGCCGTAAAACTGCTCATGTCCGTGCCTCGCCCTCATTCCCCAGCCCAAGCCGGGTTTGAAATCCATCCAGACCCCGCCGCAGATCATCAAGCGCCGGGGCCATCGCCGCGCGAAGGGTCGCATTCAGCCCCCCCTCGGTTGACAGCTTTTGCAACGCCGCCGCCAATTCCCCCTCGGCCGCCTGTGCGGGCAGATAACAGCGGATCATGGCGGCGATATAGGCTTCGGCCCCCACCGTCTCACCCGTATATCCCGCCAGCCAATCGGCCGCCGTCAACAGTTGCGCCAAGATCGGAGAGCAAAGCGCCGAAGCCCCCAGATGCGCATTCAGCGCGCGCTCGGACGGCTGGGTCAGCACCAGATTGCGCGCGCCAAACAGCGCCTCCAGCACGGGCGAGCGGGGATAGACCGGCAGCGGGCAACCGCCCACCGCGATCGGGGGCAGGGGGATCGTGATCGCGATATCCCGGGCCGGCGCGCACAGATCCCGCAACCGGTCCAACGAAACATCGACCATCACCGAAAGGACCGTCTGGTCAGGTCGGAACGGCAGGCCGGGCAACACATCCACCGCGACCCGCGCCAACAGGCACAAAAAGACCACGTCAGACTCGGCCACCACCGTTTCATTATCGGCAATCGTCACCCCCGCCACTTCGGCACTCAGGGTGGCGGCCATCGTGGGATTGCGCGGCGAAATCAGGATCTGATGACCCTGACCCGCCAATCCGCGCACCATCGCGGCGGTGATTTCGCCCGTGCCCAGAAACCCCAGACGCATGATCAGCCTACCGCGCTGTCAAGATCGTCCTGCAGGTCGATCCAGATCGTCTTTAACTGGGTGTACTGGTCATGCGCATGAATGCCATTGTCCCGCCCGCCAAAGCCCGAGGCCTTGTATCCACCAAAGGGCGTTGAAATATCGCCCTCGCCAAAGTTGTTCACCGTCACCGTGCCTGCCCGGATGGCCCGTGCCCCCCGGATCGCGCGTTTGACATTGGCGGTAAAGATCGATGCGGCAAGGCCATAATCGGTGTCATTGGCCAGCGCGATTGCCTCATCAAAGCTGTCAACCGTCAACACCGACAGCACCGGCCCGAAAATCTCGTCGCGGGCCTGCAGGCTGTCGCGGCCAACCTCCAGAATGGTCGGCTCCACAAAGCCCGCCTTGGCCTTGCCCCCCACCAGCACCGTCGCCCCGTCCAGATAGGCCGAAACCTTGTCGAAATGCGCCCGTGACACCAAGGCGCCCACGCGGTTCACCGGGTCCAGCGGGTCGCCCATGGGCCATTCCCGCAGATGGGCGACGATCCGGTCCAACAGCGCGGCCTTGACGCCCTTTTGCACGATCAACCGCGATGTGGCCGAGCAGTTCTCGCCCATGTTCCAAAAGGCGCCGTTCACGATATGGGCCGCCACACGGTCCAGATTTTCGGCATCATCCAGCACGACGGCCGGGTTCTTGCCCCCCATCTCCAGCGTGATTTCCTTGCCGTTCGACTCGGCCGCATAAGACAGGAACCGCCGCCCCGTCCGGGTCGAACCGGTAAAGGATACGGCATCAATATCCATATGCCGCCCAATCGCCTCGCCCGTTTCCCCGCCGCCCGGCAAGACGTTGAACACCCCAGCCGGAATCCCGGCCTCCATCGCCAATTCAGCCACGCGCAGGGCCGTCAGGCTGGTTTCCATCGCCGGTTTGACAAGGATCGAACACCCCGCCGCCAAGGCTGGGCCGATCTTCCACGCCAGCATCAACAAGGGGAAATTCCACGGCAACACCAAGCCCACCACGCCGACGGGTTCGCGCACCACCATCGCGATATGGTCATCTGACGCGGGCGAGACCTGATCGTAAATCTTGTCGATCAGTTCCGCATGCCAGATCAGGCAGTTGATCGTTTCGGGCACATCGACCGTTTCGCAGTCAAAAATCGTCTTGCCGCTGTCCAGGCTTTCCATCACCGCCAGTTCGCGGGCATTGCGGCGGATCAATTTGGCCAGCCGGATCAGCGCCTCCTTGCGATCGCGTGGCGGCAGGCGCGACCAACGGCCGTCTTCAAAGGCGTCGCGCGCCTTGGCCACGGCAAAATCGACATCCGCCGCCGCGCAGGCCGCGACCTTGGCCAGAACCGCGCCGGTCGCCGGGTTGATCGTGTCAAAGGTTGCCCCGCTGATCGCCGGGCGAAAGCTGCCATCGACAAACGCTTGCGTGGGCAGGGTCAGCCCCTTGGCCAGAGCCTTGTAGTCTTCGGTGGTCAAAAGGGTCATCGCTGTTACTCCGCCACGATCTCGGCCACGGTGCGCTTCAGCACGCGCACGACCTGTTCCAACTGCCGCTTGTCATCCTTGTTCAGCCCCTTCAGAGGCGAGCGCGGCGGGCCGGCATGTCCGCCCATCATTTCCACGCCATGCTTGATGCACTGGATGAACTTGCCGCCCTGTTCCAGCACCCGCATCAGCGGCATCATGGCCGACATGATCCGGCGGCCCTTGGCAAAATCGCCCTCCACCGCGCAGGCCCGGTACAGGGCCAGATGCTCGGCGGGCAAAAAGTTCGATCCGCCGCAAACCCACGACCGCGCGCCCCAGGCAAAGAATTCCAGCGCTTGATCATCCATGCCGCACGACATCTGGATATGCGGATAATCCCGCGCCAACAGATGCACCCGGTTGATATCGCCCGAGCTTTCCTTGATCGCGCAGAAATTCCGGCTGCGGCCCACACGGTCCAGAAACGCCTCGCCCATGCTGATGCCCATCCGGCCCGGATAGTTGTACAGCATGATCGGCAGATCGGCGGCCCGGTCGATGGCCAGCGCGTTCAGCGCGTTTTCCTGTTCGGTGGGCACCGCATAGGGCGGGCTGCCCACAAGGATCGACTCGGCCCCGATCTTGGCCGCATGTTCAGCCATGGCAAGGCTGTCTTCCAGCCGGATCGCGACCGTGCCCACCATCAGATGGCAGCGCCCCTTGGTCACGTCGCGGGCCAGCGTCGCCATCTCCTGGCGCTCGGCCATCGACTGGGCGTAATATTCCCCCGTCGATCCACCGTTGATGATGCCCTGCACACCCGCAGCCATCAGCCATTCCAGATGCCGCACAAAGGCGTCGTGATCGATCCGCCCATCCTCGCCATGCGGCGTGATCGCTGGCGTGTAAATGCCTTCAAATTTCATGACGCTCCTCGCGTTTCAGCAACCCCCGGCGGACGGCCAAGGGGCAGGTTCATGCTTTCAGGGGTGACAAAGCTTTCGATTTGCGCCCGCGACAGTTCCCAGTGACTGACCGCCAGATCGGCGGCCGCATCGGCATCCCCGGCTTCGATCAGATCGATGAACTGATCGTGCTGATCGGCCGCCAGTTCGCGCTGTTGGGCCAGATGGATCTTGCGCGGGTTGTAAAAGGTCATCCCGATCCGCGTGTGGTCGATCAGCAACCGCCGCAGGCTGGGCATCAGGAATTCGTTGTCCGCCATCTCTCCGATGATCGAATGAAAGCGTTCGTTGCCAAGCGCGCGTTCCGCCGCATCGCCGTTGCGAATGGCCTGCCGAAACGCCCATTGGCATTCTTTCAGCCGCTGGATCTGGGCCGGGGTTGCATGCTCTGCCGCCAGCCGCGTGGTCGCCGCATAGATCATCGGGGCGGCCACAAAGAAATTGCGCAGGGTCTTGTGCGTCATCGGCGCGACCTGCGCCCCGCGATTTTCCTGCAACACGACATAGCCTTCGCCCGCCAACTGGCGCAGCACCTCGCGCAAGGGGGGGCGGGAAATGCCGTAAACCTCGGCCAACTCCAGCTCGTCCAGATACAGGCCCGGCTCCAACGCTTCGGTCAGAATGCGTCGGCGGAGGTCTTCGATACATAAGATCTTCTTGCTGCGGGCGTCGCTTTCCACCGGGCTCTCCTGTCTGGTCTTGAGGTTGGCGGACTCAGGGCCTCTGGCGCTGGTATACCTCATCATAATACATATTGTCTACTATAATCATGAACGCCTGCGATGCTGCCGAAAAACACCGCGCTTCTCCCTGCAAAGCGGGATTTCCGGGGCCGCACGCCTTGTCTTTGCCGCCCAACTGGCAGACTTTCAGACCATCGGTGCCCAAGGGCGCACCGGGGGCCAGAGGGGCTTTCGCCAAAGGCCCACCGACCGCCGCCGACAGGGGGCCGACCGCCAAACCAGTGCCACAGCAAAGGGGCCCGGACTTCGATGAAAAAGCACGTGAAAACAAAGTTGCGCCCGGGGCCCGTTGGGACATGACAACAGACGGCACCCCCCACACATTCACCCTTCGCGTCTATTACGAAGACACCGACCTTGCCGGGATCGTTTATTACGCGAACTACCTGAAATTCATCGAACGGGCGCGCAGCGAATGGGTGCGGGCGGTTGGGGTGGATCAGGTGCGGCTCAAGGCCGAACAGGGGGTTGTCTTTGCCGTCCGCCGGGTCGAGGCCGATTATCTGCGGCCAGCGCATTTTGACGATCAGCTCACCGTGACGACCGCGCTGATCCAGTTGGGTGGGGCCCGGATCGAACTCGAGCAAAAGGTGTTGCGCGGGGTCGAGCCGGTGTTTCAGGCGCGGGTCACGCTGGTCTGTCTGGCCGGGGCCGCGGCCGTGCGGATTCCGGCGGCCGTTCGGGCCGCTCTGGCCGTCTAGACCAAAAGTTGATGCCGTCAGCGTGGGCTTATGGCCCCCGCCATCAACCTCAATGCAATCGACGGCCCCTCGATTTTGCCGGCACAGAGACCCCGCCACAGTGCCCAAGCTGCGGCGCAACCCTCTGAAAAGGAAAAGTCTTCATGACCCGCAACGCTCTCCTCCTCAGCGTTTTTGCTGCCCTCGCCCCGCTGGCCGCCCTCGCCCTGCCGCAGGTTGGCGATATCGTTGGCACCAACCCGGCCGATGCGACCGCCGCACTGGAAAAGGCCGGCTGCAAAGTGCAGGATTTCGAAGCCGAAGGCGGCAAGATCGAAGCAAAATGCACCGATGGCGAAGGCAAAGGCTGGGAAGTCTACATCGACCCAAAGACCGGCGCCGTCGCTGAAATCAAGGACAACGACTAAGATGGCCTTTCCCAACGCCGGGAAAAAAGGGGGGCGGGCTTTGCCCCCCAACCCGTGGGACCCGCTGGTGCGCGTCACCCACTGGGCGGTGGCGGCGGCGGTGATTGCCAATGGCCTGTTCAATCAGGGCGGCGGCACGCTGCACGTCTGGATCGGCTGGGGCGTGATGGCGCTCTTGATCGTCCGGCTGGTCTGGGGAGTCGTCGGCACCGAAGCCGCGCGCTTTTCCGCCTTTCCGCCCAACCCGATAGCGGCGATCAAACACCTTGTCGCATTGGCACGGGGGTCCGTCTCAGACTATCCCTCGCACAATCCGGCGGGGGCGCTGATGGTCTATGCCCTGTGGGCCTCATTGACCATGATCGCCGTGACCGGGCTGGTGATGACCGAAGGCAAAAGCCCCGTCACCATCGCCGAAGAAAAAGCCGCCGTCGCGGCCGGGGACTGGTCGGTTCTGGTGACCGACACCGACAGCACGGCCCAGCCGTCCAACGATCGTTGGGCCAAGGAGGTGCACGAGGTGTTGGCAAATCTGGTGCTGGTTCTGGCCGCGCTGCATGTGGTGGGCGTGGGCGTCGAACAGCGCGCCCTGCGCCGCAGCCTGATCCGGCCGATGCTTTTCGGCGCCAAAATCCGGGAAAAGCGCGGGCCATGACGCTGCGCTTTTTCCAACCCGGGCGGCCGCAGCCCCTTGCCCTTGCCCTGTTCCTGCTGGTCCAAGGGGTGGCGGCCGTCTTCTTTGTCGGGGACGGGATCTCGGATCTGCTGACCGACCCCGGCGCCCCTCATTCCTTTTTCGAGGTGTTGGTGGCCCTCGCCCTCATCCTTGGCCTGATCTTTGGCGCTTGGCAGTTGCGGCTGACCCTCGAGCGGATGGCCGAGCAAGAGCGCGCGCTTGACGCCGCCCGGGGGGCGCTGGCCGATGTGATCGACCGCCAGTTCACCCATTGGGGCCTGACCCCGGCCGAGCGGGACGTGGGCCTGTTCGCGCTCAAAGGCCTCGACGTGGCTGAAATTGCCGAATTGCGGGGGGCGGCACAGGGCACCGTTCGCGCCCAACTCACCCGCATCTATGCCAAGGCGGGCGTCTCGGGCCGCGCCCAATTCGCCGCTTGGTTCGTCGAAGACCTGCTCGAAGACGGTCTCGCGCCGGGTTAACCCATCACCCGGAACTGGCCCGCCACGAACCGCCCCTGCCGCAGCCGCACCTGCGTGTGGCGCGGATGGTCGCGATAGCGGTCGTTGGTCACGATGGGCGATCCGGTCGTCACCGCCTCATCGATCAGGGCGGCGTCGGCGGTCGTCCCCTTGGGCACCACCGCGACCGAAACCCCGGGCCGCCGCAACCGCCGCCGCAGATCGCCCGCATGCAGAAACCGCCCCTCAAGGTTATAGCCGATGGTCGCGTCAAAGATCACACGGGCGGGCTTGCCCTCATCGGCCAACTGATCAAGGACCGAGACCAGCGTATCCAGCCGCGCCCCCGTCTCCATCCCCGCATTCTTCAGCCACATCACAACGTTCGACCCATCCACCAGCACCGGCGCGACCGGCGGCACTTTGGGCCTTTGCGGGCGACGACGCAAAAGCTCTTGAACGACA
>JALQUQ010000731.1 GCA_023263735.1 Paracoccaceae bacterium
CGGCACTTCGCCCAGGCCCTCGAACAGGTCGGCCGCGCGCATCATGCCCCCAGGAAATGCTTGCGGTAGCGCGGCGGCAGGTCGGCCAGACGCATCATCATCGGCAGGTCTGCGGCGTTGAAGTCCGGGTCCCAGGCCGGGGCGCCGAGCACCTTGGCGCCGAGCCGCAGATAGCCCTTGATCAGCGCGGGCGGCTCGACCTGCAGGCTGTCGTCGAGTCGCTCGACCGGCAGCGGCAGACGCGGGCGCACGTGGTACTCGATCGAGGCCAGGTGCTTCTCGCGCACCTGGCGCCAGATGCTGGCCGCGGCATGGCCGCCGCCGACCATGCCGTGCGGGCCTTCGTACTGCATCGGAATGCTCGCGCAGCCGATCATGGTGTCGAGCCCGTTGCGGACCATGAAGCCGCCCAGCGCGGTCCACAGCGCCATGATCACCCCGCCATGGCGGTGCTCGGGATGGACGCAGCTGCGACCGAGCTCGACCATCTTGTCGCGCAGCAGGCGCAGC
>JALQUQ010000732.1 GCA_023263735.1 Paracoccaceae bacterium
GAGGGCGTCCCCGAGGAGCGCGTGGTCCGGCTCCCCAACGTGGTCGAGGTCGAGCGCTTTCGTCCTCCCACGCCCGACGAGCGGGCGGCGGCGCGCGCGGCGCTGGGGCCTGATGCGGCAGACTGCGAAGGGGGCTTTCCGGTTCCGGACACGCTGCTGCTCAATGGTGGGGTGTTCCGCGCGGTGGCGATCACGCGCCGCATCACCGAACTGCTCCAGTCCTGGCGCGGCCGTCCGCTGCGCGTGCTGCACAACGCCGATCCCGACCTCGCGGTGGCGCGTGGCGCGGTGGTGCAGGCGCTGCTGCGCGCGGGCCGGCTGCCGGGCCTGGGGCCAGGCCTAGGCGGGGGCGCAGCGCGCAGCTATTTCCTGCTGCTCGAGCAGCAGGGGCGCACCCAGGGCCTGTGCCTGCTGCCGCGTGGCACGCCCGAGGGGGTCGAGCTGGCCTTGCCGGGCCGGCGCTTCGCGCTGCGCCTGGGCCAGGCGGTGCGCTTCCACCTGGCTTCGG
>JALQUQ010000733.1 GCA_023263735.1 Paracoccaceae bacterium
GCGATCGACGTCGCCATCAACGCAGGCTGCGCATTTTGCGTCAGCGTCAGCGCCTCTTGCTCACCTTCCCAGATCAGCGCCGACAGCTTTTCGCCCAAAGCCGCGTCAACTTCATCGAACACCGCACGCGCGGCCGGATAGGCGTCCGCAAGCGCCTTGCCCATGCCAATAACCTGCGCCCCCTGCCCCGGAAAAACGAATGCCTTCATCGAAAACTCCCCAGTCCTTTTGTCCGCACATACCTTGCCGCCCTCGCCCGCGCAATGCAAAGCGGCCCTGCACCCCCGCCGAAGCCCCCGCTTCGTGCTTGCATCCGCACGAAAAACCCCTATAAGGCCCCATCCTTCTGCACTTCATGCAACCGGCGAAGCCTCTCATAACGGGTCCGCAGAAGGTTTGACCCGCCCATGAAGCCGCCCGAGACGAAAAGGGTTCCCATGCCGCTTTACGAGCATGTCCTTATCGCGCGTCAGGACCTGTCCAACGCGCAGGCCGAAGGCCTCATC
>JALQUQ010000734.1 GCA_023263735.1 Paracoccaceae bacterium
GTATTCCAGAATGTGGCTTTTGGCCTTGAGATGGATAAGACGCCGCTTGATGAAATCAAGCGCCGTGTTGGTGAGGCTCTTGACATGGTGAAACTGTCAGGCATGGAGCGGCGAAAGCCTCGCCAGCTTTCCGGCGGGCAGCAGCAGCGGGTTGCGCTGGCTCGTTCGCTTGTCAAGCGCCCCAAAGTCCTGCTGTTGGATGAACCCCTGGGTGCACTGGACCTCAAGCTGCGCCGCGAGATGCAGATCGTCTTCCAGGACCCCTTCGGTTCCTTGAGCCCGCGCCTCTCGGTCGGGCAGATCATCGAAGAAGGGCTTCTGGTGCACGGCCTCGGCGGCGACTACGAGGAGCGGCGCCGACTGATCGGCGAGGCGCTGAAGGAAGTGGGCCTCGATCCCAATTTGCAGGACCGCTATCCGCACGAGTTCTCCGGCGGTCAGCGCCAACGCATCGCCATCGCCCGCGCGCTGGTGCTGAAGCCCAAGTTCATCGTCCTCGACGAG
>JALQUQ010000735.1 GCA_023263735.1 Paracoccaceae bacterium
TGCGGCTGCGCGCCGCCCAATAGTTGCCCCAAAAAGGACATCTCACACCTTCCCCCGCGGCCCGAAGAGAGCCACGGCCATGATCACGGCGCCGCTGCCGATCAGCCCCGCCGGCAGATAGATCAGACCCAGCCCCACCCCGAACAGCACCAACACCGCCGTCAAGGACCATTTGTCGATCGTGCGCCACCAACGGGAGAGGATCGGCTCTGTCACCCGAATGGGGCTCGAGCCATAGACCATTTCAGTCATGGAAGAACCGCCTGTCTGTCCGCCCGTTCCGGGCTGTTGCTGCCGATTGCCCGGTTGTCCGGGTCTGACGCCAAGACTAACCAAGAATGACCGGCCTTTCCAGCACGAAACGGACCCTGCCGGGGCCGGGGCGGGGTTCCTTGCCGATGCTCTCCCCCTTGCCTTGGCGGGGGTGGCGCGGATAGGTCAGGGACATGACCCGGACCCTTCCCACCCCGCGCGGCGCGCTGACCCCGAACCGGCCCTTGGCCG
>JALQUQ010000736.1 GCA_023263735.1 Paracoccaceae bacterium
GGGGCGAACCGCCCTGCCGTAGCCGACCAGCGCGTGCAGAAGGTTGGTGTTCTGGGCGCGGGCATGATGGGCGCGGGCATTGCCTATGTCTCGGCCAATGCCGGCATCGAGGTGGTTCTGGTCGACCGCGATCAGGCCGCCGCCGACAAGGGCAAGGCCTATTCCGAAGGCATTCTCGACAAGGGCATCCAGCGCCGCAAGGTGACGCCCGAGAAGAAGGTCGAGGTTCTGGCCCGCATCACCGCGACCCTCGATCTCTCGGCCCTCAAGGGCTGCGATCTGATCGTCGAGGCGGTGTTTGAAGATCCCGCCGTCAAGGCCGAGATGACCCAAAAGGTCGAAGCCATCATCGGCGCCGATTGCATCTTCGCCACCAACACCTCGACCCTGCCGATCACCGACCTCGCCCGCGCCTCTGCCCGGCCCGATCAGTTCATCGGCATCCACTTCTTCTCGCCCGTCGACAAGATGAACCTTGTCGAGATCATCAAGGGCAAAAAGAC
>JALQUQ010000737.1 GCA_023263735.1 Paracoccaceae bacterium
GCCCTGCGCGTACTGCTGGCGCACCCGCGCCTTGTCATCGTTCGACAGGCCCGAGGTCATCGGGCCGGCCGGCACGAACACCGCGGGCAGGTGGCCGAACTGCAGTGCGCCGATCACCAGCCCCGGCACGATCTTGTCGCAGATGCCCAGGCACAGCACGCCGTCGAACACGTTGTGCGACAGCGCCACCGCCGCCGCCATCGCGATCACGTCGCGCGAGAACAGCGTCAGCTCCATGCCCTCGTAGCCCTGGGTGACGCCGTCGCACATCGCGGGCACGCCGCCGGCGACCTGCGCCGTGGCGCCGAGCCGGCGTGCGGTGGCGCGGATCTGGCCGGGATACTGCTCGTAGGGCTGGTGCGCCGACAGCATGTCGTTGTAGGCGGTCACGATGCCGAGGTTGGGCTCGCGTTCCTGGCGCAGCACCAACTTGTCCTGCTCCGGCATGGCGGCGAAGGCATGCGCGGCGTTGGCGCAGCCCATGCCGGCCCGGTAGGGTCCG
>JALQUQ010000738.1 GCA_023263735.1 Paracoccaceae bacterium
AACACTGTCTTTTTGATGGCCGAGGCCGAGCATCAGGCGATTGCCTCAAAACTGGTCAAAGAAATCGCGCGGCTTGGGGGTGATGTCAGCCATTTCGTGCCGCCCGCTGTGCATCAAGCGCTAGACGCGAAATTCTCATCCTGATAGGTCAAGGCCAAAGTCAGATATCCGCAAAAGGAATAAAGGCATGGCCGAGATCAAAGACCCCGAAAACACCATCCTGATGGAGCTGAAAGACGGCACTGTCACCATCGAATTGCTGCCCGACATTGCGCCTGCGCATTGCGCGCGCATGAAGGAATTGGCGCGTGAAGGCGCCTATGATGGCGTGATCTTTCACCGCGTGATTGACGGGTTCATGGCGCAAACGGGCGATGTTGAACATGGCAATGCCGACAAGGGCGCAAATATCCGCATGGCGGGCACGGGCGGTTCGGACAAGCCTGATTTGCCTGCTGAATTCTCTGGCATTCCGCATGATCGCGGCACATTGGGGGCAGCG
>JALQUQ010000739.1 GCA_023263735.1 Paracoccaceae bacterium
ATGTTGGGCCAACCGGGCGATGTGATCTGGACCCCAGCCGATTGGGCATGGATCGGCGGATTGTTTGACGTGCTGATGCCCGGTCTTGCCCTTGGGGTGCCGGTGGTGGCCGCGCGTTTGCCCAAATTCACCGCAGAGGATGCCGCCCGCATCTGCCGTTTGGCCGGGGTGCGGAATGTGTTTTTTCCGCCGACCGCGCTGCGGATGCTGAAGGCCGCCGATGTGTCGATTTCCGGGCTGCGCTCTGTCGGGTCGGGCGGTGAACCACTGGGGGCCGAAATGCTCGATTGGGGGCGCCGCGCCTTTGGTCTGACGATCAACGAATTCTATGGCCAGACCGAATGCAATATGGTCGCTTCCTCTGCTGCTACCCTTTTCCCACCGCGACCCGGATGTATTGGCAAGGCCGTTCCCGGCTTTCGCATTGGGGTGATTGACGAAAAGGGTGCAGAGGTTTCTGAAGGGGATGAAGGCGATATTGCCATCTACCGTGGAGCGGGC
>JALQUQ010000740.1 GCA_023263735.1 Paracoccaceae bacterium
GGGGATAGGACAGCGCGTGGATCGCGCCGACGCTGGCGTTGATGAAGGCCATCCCGGCCAGAGTGGCGCCCCGCAACATCGCTTCGCGCGCCTCAAGGTCCGTCGGGGTCTCCAGCACGCGGGGCAGGTTCTGGCCCAGAAGGACCAGCGCCTTGTCGGCCAGACCGTCGGAAATAGGGTTCTTGCGGGTGCGGCTGGTTGCGGCCTCGATCGCATGCACCATCGCATCCAGTGCGGTGGCCGCAGTGATCGAACGTGGCATCCCGAGCGTGAGCTTGGCATCCAGAAGGGCGATGTCGGGCAGAAGCTGCGGCGCATAGACCGCCTTCTTCTCGTGGCTCTCCGATGTCAGCACCGAAACCCAGGTCACCTCGGACCCGGTTCCGGCGGTGGTCGGCACCTGGATCAGTGGCAGGCGCTGGCCCCTCACGCGGTCCACGCCGATCATGTCGGCAATCGGCTGGCCGCTGGCCACGGCGACCGCCACGACCTTTGCGGTA
>JALQUQ010000073.1 GCA_023263735.1 Paracoccaceae bacterium
CGCCCACCCATCTGATGGGATTTCTGCGGCGGGTTTTGCCCACCTCGGTGTTGGATTGGCTGATCGCCAAGGGCTAGACTGGGCGAAAGTTGCGGCTCTCGGACGCGGTCTTGCGAATTCGCTTCGCTTTTTGCGGCGCGCGTCCTAGATCACGCCTGCATCTGATGGAGGAAGCCCATGGCCAACGACCCACTCTTTATTCTCGCGGCCCTCGTCAGCCTTGGCGTCTTGGTGATCTTGATGATCGGGATCGGCGGCTTTGCCAAAGGTGGCGATTTCAACCGAAAACATGCCAACCGCATCATGCGGTATCGCATCATCGCGCAGGCCGTTGCGGTCGCGCTGATTGTTCTCTTTGTTTATCTGCGCGGAAAGGGCGGCAACTGATGGTCGTCCTCTCCAAGATCTACACCCGCACCGGTGACAAGGGGCAAACGGCTTTGGGCAATGGCCAGCGGGTCGACAAGCACGCGCCCCGGGTGAATGCCTATGGCACCGTGGATGAGGTGAATGCGACCGTCGGACTGGCGCGCCAGCACGCAACCGGCTGGATGGACGACGCCTTGGCCCGTGTTTCGAACGATCTGTTCGATCTGGGCGCCGATCTGGCCACGCCGGACCGCGACAAAGATGCAGAGCTTCCCTATACCGCCCTGCGGATCATTTCCTCGCAGGTGGATCGGCTCGAGGCCGAAATCGATGCGCAGAATGAAAAACTTGAACCCCTGCGCAGCTTTATTCTGCCGGGTGGGTCGGCACTGGCCGCGCAGTTGCACCTGTGCCGCACCGTTTGCCGCCGGGCCGAACGTCTGACGGTCGAATTGTCGACGGTCGAAGATGTGAATCCCGACGCCATTCGCTATCTGAATCGCCTGTCGGATTGGTTCTTTGTCATGGGCCGCATCGCCAATGACGACGGGCGCGCCGATGTGCTGTGGGTGCCGGGCCTGACTCGGGGCAAATGACCCCCAGGGCTATCGCTTTGCCCTCTATCGACCAAAGACGTGGCGTTCTCGTAAGGTGCCGCGTCGATTTTTCACTGTCGCATGAAGACAAGACGGGCTAGGAGATTGCCCGAGAGCTTGGAACAATGGGAGAATTGCGCTGATGAAGGTCCTTGTGCCTGTCAAACGTGTGATCGACTACAACGTGAAGGTGCGCGTAAAGGCGGACGGATCGGGTGTTGATCTTGCGAATGTTAAGATGTCGATGAACCCCTTTGACGAGATC
Source organism: Paracoccaceae bacterium (assembly GCA_023263735.1). Taxonomy (GTDB): domain Bacteria; phylum Pseudomonadota; class Alphaproteobacteria; order Rhodobacterales; family Rhodobacteraceae; genus Pseudotabrizicola. The sequence goes on from JALQUQ010000073.1 coordinate 1,231, forward strand.
GCAGTCGAAGAGGCGATCCGTCTGAAGGAAAAAGGTATCGCGACCGAAATCGTCGTCGTGTCGATCGGCGTGAAAAAAGCGCAGGAAACGCTGCGTACGGCTTTGGCCATGGGTGCCGACCGGGCGATCCTGATCGAAGCCGCCGCGGACGAGTCCACCGATGTGGAGCCGCTGGCCGTGGCCAAGCTGCTGGCAGCCGTCGTCAAGGACGAAGCGCCGGGTCTGGTGATCGCGGGCAAGCAAGCCATCGACAACGACATGAACGCAACCGGCCAGATGCTGTCGGCCTTGTTGGGCTGGTCGCAGGCAACCTTTGCCTCGGAACTGACCATCGAGGGCGATCAGGCCAAAGTGACGCGCGAAGTCGACGGCGGTTTGCAGACCATTTCGGTCAAGCTTCCGGCCATCGTGACCGCCGACCTGCGCTTGAACGAGCCGCGCTATGCCTCGCTTCCAAACATCATGAAGGCCAAGAAAAAGCCTTTGGATGAAAAAACCGCCGCCGATTACGGCGTTGACGTGAGCCCGCGCCTGACCGTCGTCAAGACGACCGAGCCGGCAGGCCGCAAAGGCGGCGTCAAGGTGGGTTCGGTTGACGAGCTGATTGCGAAACTCAAAGACGAAGCAGGGGTGATCTGATGGCTGTTCTCCTTCTTGCCGAAGTCAACGGCGGCCAACTGGCCACCGATGCCGTTGCAAAAACCCTGTCGGCTGTTGCATCGCTGGGCGATGTGCATGTGCTGGTGACCGGCACCGGTGGCGATGCCGCCGCAGCCGAGGCCGCCACGCTGCAAGGCGTTGCAAAAGTGCTTTTTGCCGATGACCACGCTTTGTGCCACGGCATGGCCGAGCCGACCGCAGCGCTGATCCAGTCGCTGGCGGGCAACTACAGCCACATCGCCGCACCGTCGACCGCCTTTGCGAAAAGCGTTCTGCCCCGCGTGGCAGCCCTCTTGGACGTGATGATCCTGTCGGACGTGACCGCCGTGGTTGATGCCGACACGTTCGAGCGTCCGATCTATGCGGGCAACGCGATCCAGACCGTGAAATCGGGCGACAAGGTCAAGGTTCTGACCATCCGGACCGCAGCTTTCCAAGCTGCCGGTGCTGGCGGTTCGGCCTCGGTCGAGAAAATCGGTGCCGCTGGCGGTGCAGATCTGTCGTCGTGGATCGAAGACAAGGTCGCCACCAGCGACCGTCCGGAACTGACCTCGGCCGGGATCGTTGTCTCGGGTGGCCGTGGCGTCGGCTCGGAAGCCAACTTCGCGATCATCGAGGCCTTGGCCGACAAGCTGGGTGCGGCCGTTGGTGCATCGCGCGCGGCCGTCGACTCGGGCTTTGCGCCGAACGATTGGCAAGTGGGCCAGACCGGCAAGGTCGTCGCTCCGACCCTTTATGTTGCCGTCGGGATCTCGGGCGCCATCCAGCACCTTGCTGGCATGAAAGACTCCAAGTTCATCGTCGCCATCAACAAGGACGAAGAAGCCCCGATTTTCCAAGTCGCCGATTACGGTCTGGTTGCAGACCTGTTCGACGCTGTTCCGGAAATGACCGGCAAGCTCTGATCACGGGTGGGTTGAATTCAACCTCTCCCTCGGAACGGCCCGCCCCATCGGCGGGCCGTTTTGTTTGATAAGGCCGTTGTTTGACAGGGCCCTTGGTTTGTTAAGACCCCGGGGGGGGGCACGATTTTGCCGCGTCAGGATGGCGTCAGCCCCATTTCAGGCACCTCAAGGTCAGCAGTCACGCATTGGCCTTGGCGTCCTTCAGGCGAAACCGCGCCTCGAAACCGGAGGCCCCCATGGATCGGGGCGACAGGATTTCGAACCGGCACCCTGCCCGCTCGGCGATGGATTGGACGATGGCAAGACCCAAACCGCTGCCCGTTCCGTCCGACCGCGCCCGTTCAGAACTGGTAGCCGGGCCAAATCTTCGGCGGGAATGACGGGCCCCTCGTTGGCGACGCTCAGCATGCCATCTTGGGTCAAGGAAACCTCGACCGGGTGATCGGCACTTCCATAGCGCAGGGCGTTTTCGATCAGGTTGCGCATCAAGATCGCAAAGGAATCCGGGTCCAGATCAGACATCACCGCATTTGGCGGAAGTGTCAGCACAATCCGCCCATGATCGGCCATGCGGGCAAGGTCTTCCACGATCAGTCGCGCCACCGGCCTCAGGTCGGCCGCCACATCACGCCGCAGGCGCCCCCCCTCGGCGCGCGCCAGTTGCAGCAGGCGTTCGGCCAGCCGGGTCAGGCGTTTCAGCGTGGCCTCGATCTCGACGGCGCGGGCCTTGGCATCGGCGTCCCGGGATTCCGATTGAAGCCGCTGCGCCTGCGCAATCGCACCGGCAAGCGGCGTTCGCAATTCATGGGCCGCATTGGCGGCAAAGCTGCGCTCCGCCTCAAAGGCGGCGTCCAACCGCGACAAAAGCCCGTTCATCGTATCGGCAAGCGGGGCGATTTCGCTGGGCAGATCGGCGCTGGTGACCGGGCTCATATCCCGCGCGCCCCGGGCCGAAAGCCGATCACGAAACAGGCGCAGGGGGGCCAGACTGGCCCGAACGGCCAGAAGGGTCACCACCAAAGTGACAGGCAGCACGATCAAGAGCGGCAGGCCAAGACCCACCTGAATCTCGCGCGAGACACCGGCCCGGTGATCCAGCGGTTCAGCCACCGAGATTCGGATCGTGCCCCGCACCGCCTCATCATTGTAAAATCGGTGCGTTGCAGTCTGGCGAAACCCGACACCATCCCATGCGGGAAACCCGGCCGGATCGGCCCCATGCGATTGCAGCAGAATGCGCCCCTGATCATCGCGAACGATATAGGTGAAATATTCATCATGGTCGCGAATGGCCGACAGGCGTTGACTGACCCCCGCTTCCTCACGGTTCAGGATATCGACAACCGCCAAGGGCAAAATGCGCTGCGCGGTTTCTTGCAGCGCCGCGTCAAAGACCTCTTCGATTTCCCCCCGCGCGATCAAGGCCGTCACGCTGGCCGAGGCCAGCCAGAGAAGGGTCAAGGCCAGACCCAACCACAGCCCAAGTCGGCCCTGAAGGCTGCGCGGCCCCCTCATGCCCGGCCCAGCCGGTAACCCAGCCCGCGCTCGGTTTCGATCACCTCGGCCCCCAGCTTTTTCCGCAGGCGGCTGACGTGAACCTCGATCGTGTTGCTTTCGATTTCGGCCCCAAAGGCATAAAGCTTGTCCTCCAGTTGCGCCTTGGACAAAAGTTGCCCGGGGCGGGAGAGAAATGCCTCGAACAACGCCCATTCGCGCGCGGTCAGGGCAACGGGTTGGCCCGCGCGGTGGATGCTGCGGGCGGCCGTGTCGATTTCAAGCGCGCCATGGGTGACGATGGGGTTTGGGTTGCCCGTGTACCGCCGCGCCACCGACCCGATCCGGGCCGACAATTCGGCAAGATCAAAGGGTTTGACAAGATAATCGTCCGCCCCGGCATTCAACCCCTCGATCCGGTCGCTGATCTGATCCAGCGCGGTCAGGATGATGACCGGGGTCACATCGCCTTTTGACCGAAGGCGGCGCAGAAACGGAATGCCCCGACCATCGGGCAGCATCAGGTCCAGAAGGACCAGGTCAAACCCCGTTCCGGCCATCGCATCGCCCGCGGCATCCAGACGCTGCACCCAATCAACCGAATGGCCATCGGCCGCGATCTGGTCGCGCACCGCCGCGCCCAGAACCGTGTCATCCTCGATCAATAAAATGCGCATGGGGGTCTGTCGTCCTTTTGGGCCAATCTTGCCGTCTTTTTGGCCCCGCTTCCTGACGGCTGGCTGACGCGCCCCCCGCACCATCTTCAGGCTGCCGTAAGGTTCGGCGCGTATCCCACCCTCAAGAATGGCCGTAAGCCGGAGTGTGGCGCATGCGAAAGACACTGACAATCCTTGCTTTTCTGTCAACCCTTCCCGCCGGTGTCGCCCTTGCCGAGGAAGATTGCTTTGTGCCCATGGCCGATTGGCAACCGCGCGAGGCCGTCGCCGAATTCGCCGAGGCCCAAGGATGGGACGTGCGGCGCATCCGCATTGATGACGGTTGTTATGAAATTGATGGTCGCGACGCCTCGGGGCGCGCGATCGAGGTCAAGATCCACCCCGGAACGCTCGAGGTCTTGGACTTCGAATTCGAGGATGACGATCACGGCCGAAAACACGAAGGGCATGAAAATGAGTGATAACCTGTCCAAAACGGCCGAAACCGTCCGTGTCTGGGACCCGGTGGTGCGCGTGTTTCACTGGGGTCTGGTGGCCACCTTTGGAACCGCTTGGCTGACCGCCGAAGAGATTCAACCCGTCCACGAGATCGCAGGATATGCCGTCGCGGGGCTGGTGGGCGTTCGGCTGATCTGGGGGGTCATTGGCAGCCGGAATGCGCGATTTGCGAATTTCGTCAAAGGGCCCAAGGAAACGCTGGCCTATCTGGGCACCGTCAAGCGCGGAACCGAACGCCGCTATCTGGGCCACAATCCGGCCGGGGCTGCGATGATCGTGGCGCTGCTCTTGACCTTGTCGGCCACCGCCCTGACCGGCTGGATGATGGCAGAGCCCGACCTTGTGGCCATGATGCCCCCCCTGCCCCAGATCGCGGCCCCCGCTTGGGCCGATGAGGATGAGGGCGAATATCGCACCGGCCGCGAAACCGATGGCCCGATCAAAGAGGTGCACGAAGTTCTTGCCAACCTCTTGTTCTTGCTGGCGGCGCTTCATGTTGGCGGGGTGGTCCTTGCCTCGGTCCGGCACCGCGAAAACCTTGCCCGTGCCATGGTCACAGGCGAAAAGCGCGCGCCCGAACCCGGCGACATTGCCTGACGATGTTCCCCGACCACGCGTCCCTGTGGTCTGACTGACCCCGCCTTCCTCCCGGCGGGGTCTTTTTCTTCCTGACGCCAAGCTGAAGCAGAAAAACCCTCAGCGTCAGGAACCGCTCAGGTCCGGGGATTAGATCGGACGCATCAGATGAAAGGAGACCCACTCATGAAATCCAAACTTTCGCTTATCCTTACCTCGTCCGCCGTGATGATGACCCTTGCCCTGCCCACCCTTGCCGCGATCCAGCTTCAGGGCGCGGGATCGGGCCTCTGCGGCGGCATCTGCGCCAAGGGGTTTTCCAGCGACACCCCGTCGGACCAAGTGATCCCGGTCAGCGGCGACGATGACGATGGGGCCAAATGGCTGCGTCGCGGGCACGACCATGACGATGACGAAGATTGCGACGATGATGACGATGATGACGAATGCGCGGGCGCCAAGGGCAATCCGGCCCCCGCAGGGGCAGTGAACCCGCCGGCCAATGGCCTGTTTGGCACCGGCGCACGCCCGGTCGTTATCACCAACTGATCTGAAAACCGACCCGTCCCCCCGCCCGGCGGGGGGCCACCTTGATCGAAAGGACCTCCCATGAAATCGCTTCTTGCTACGCTTGCGCTGACCACCGCACTGACTCTGCCGGGTCTGGCCATGGCGCGCACGGTGACTTTGACCACCACGCTGAACAGCTATGGCGGCCCGGGTGCCTATCTGGCCTATTACGTCACCGACGCATCGGGCGCCTATGTCGGAAGCCTGTGGATGGCAGGCGGCAAGTCGAAATATTACCAGCATCTGCGCGACTGGTACGCCGCCACCGGCGGCGATCTGGGCCAGATCAACGGCATCACCGGGGCCAGCGTCGGCTCGGGGCGCAGTCTGGAAATCTCGATGGATTTGGCCGATACGCTGTTTGACGCGGGATATACCCTGCACATCGACTCGGCGGTGGAAGACATGCGCGAAAGCCCGAATGAAATCGCCGTACCGCTGACGACCGCGGGCGCCGGGCAGGCCGTTCCGGGTCGCCGCTACATCGCCAGCTTCACCTATCAATAAGGGGGTCAACCCATGATCCGCGCGCTTCACCGTTGGCCGGGGCTGGTCGCCCTTGTCTTTCTGACCGTCCTCGCGCTCAGCGGTGCGGCGCTGTCGGTCTTTCCGACGGCCGAACATCTGGCGGCACCGCAGGCCGTGGCCACCCAAAACGTGGCCGATCTGGCCGCGCGGGTTGCCGCCACGCATCCGGGTCTGGAGGAAATCCGCCGCTCGCCCTCGGGCAAAATCACGGCCTGGTGGTTCAACGGCGGCAACCCCGGTTCCGCGGTGGTCGATCCGACCACGGGGACCGATGTCGGATCGGCCGATCCGAATGCGGTCGAACGCTGGCTGACCGATCTGCACCGGTCGTTGTTTCTGGACGATGCGGGCCGGTTGGTGATGGCTGCCGGGGCCGCCGCCATGGTTCTGCTGGCCCTGTCGGGGGCGGCGCTGGTGGCGCGGCGCACGGGCGGATGGCGGCGCTGGTTCACCCGGTTGCGTGGCCCGCTGGCCGGGCGGCTGCACACCGAAATCGCCCGGATCGCCGTGATTGGCCTTGCGCTGTCGGGGGCAACAGCCCTGTGGATGACCGCCTCGACCTTTGACCTTTTGCCCGACAGCGCAGCCCGCCCGCCCGAACCGGCGACGGTCAGCGGACAGATGCTGTTCCCGCTTGAGCAGATGGCCGCGCTGCAAGAGGTGCCGGTCGAAAGCTTTCGGAAACTCAGCTTTCCCTATGAAGGCGATGCGCAGGATTATTTCACCCTGTCCACCGACAGCGGAACCGGCCTGATCGATCAGGGCACGGGCCAGATGCTGACGTGGGTTGACCTGTCCCTGTGGCAGCGCGTGTCGGAAACCATTTACATGCTGCACACCGGACAAGGTGCCTCGGTGCTGGGGCTGATCCTTGGCCTGATCGCGCTTGGCGTTCCGGTGATGGGGGTGACGGGCGCGGTGATCTGGGTCGCCGGGATGCAGGGTCGTCCGCGACTGAAAGACAACGCCCCCGCAAACCGGGCAGAGACCGTGATCCTTGTCGGCTCCGAAGGGGGAAGCACTTGGGGATTTGCCTCAACGCTGGCGGCGTCGCTGCGAATGGGGGGGCAAGCCGTGCATATCGCCCCGATGTCTGGGTTTGACCCGGCCCGGCATTCCCATGTGGAGCGCTATCTGATCCTTGCCGCCACCTATGGCGATGGCGCGGCCCCCAGTTCGGCCAAAGGGTTCCTCGACCGGCTGGCACGCCTGACAAAGGCACCGGTTGCGCCGCTTGCCGTCCTTGGGTTTGGCGACCGCAGCTTTCCCGCCTACTCCGCCTTTGCGGCCGAGGTCGAGGCCGCCGCCCGGGCCAAGGGGTGGGCCGCGTTGCTGCCGCTTGACACCGTTGACCGCCAATCGCCGCAAGATTTCGCGCGGTGGGGGCGGGCTTTGGGGCAGGCCCTTGGTCTGACACTTGACCTTGACCATCAACCGGCCCGCCCGGCGGCCGATGACCTGACCCTGATCTCGCGCCGCGATTACGGCGAGGCCGTGCAGGCCCCGACGGCGATCCTGCGCTTTGCCCTGCCCCGCGCGTCGCTTTGGGCGCGCCTGATGGGCAAGGGGTTTGCACGGTTTCAGGCTGGCGATCTGCTGGGCATTCTGCCCGATGGCGCCGTCACGCCCCGCTTTTACTCTCTGGCCTCGGGGGTGGGCGATGGGTTTGTGGAAATCGTGGTGAAAAAGCATCCCGGCGGCCTGTGCTCTGGTCAGTTGCTGGCGCTTGAGCCGGGCGATACCGTGCAGGCGTTCTTGCGTCGCAATCCGGGCTTCCATGCCGGGCGGGACACATCGCCCCTGATCCTGATCGGCGCAGGCACCGGAATTGGGCCGCTGGCCGGCATCATCCGCGCCAACACGCGCCGCCGCCCGGTGCATCTGTTCTTTGGGATGCGCCATCCCGACAGCGATTTCCTGTATGGCCACGATCTTGCCCAGTGGCAGGTCGAGGGGCGGCTGGCGGGGCTGTCCACCGCCGTGTCGCGCGGGGCCAAGCCGCATTATGTGCAAGATGCCGTTCGGGCCGAAGCGCAGCAGGTGGCCGAAGCGGTCCGCCAAGGCGCAAAGATCATGGTCTGCGGCGGGCGTGACATGGCTCAAGGTGTGGGTCGTGCGTTGGAGGATATTCTGGCCCCGATGGGTCTGACCCCCGCCCATCTCAAGGCCGGAGGAAGGTATGTCGAAGATGTCTACTGATCTGGTGCGCCACGCCCTGAACGGGCCGACCATGGGCACGCGGTGGACCGCGCTGTTCTTTGCCGGCCCGGCTTTTGACCCGGCTCCGGTGCAGGCCCAGCTTCAGGCGGCGGTTGATCAGGTCGATGCGCAAATGTCGACATGGACCCCGCACAGCGATCTGATGCGCCTGAACGCGGCCCCGGTTGGGGAATGGCACGACATTCCCCTTGACCTGGCGCAGGTGGTGGATCTGGGGTTGGCCATCGGGCGCGCCTCGGGCGGGGCGTTTGACATCGGGATGGGTGACCCGGTGCGCGCTTGGGGCTTTGGCCCCGACGCCGCCGACCCCCAGTCCATCCGCGCCGCGATCGACGCCCCCCACCGCCCAGCCTATGAGGTGCTGGAGCGGAATGGCCACCAAATCCGAAAATCCGCCCCCATCGCGCTGGACCTGAACGGCATTGCCAAAGGCTATGGCGTGGATCGGCTGGCCGATGTCTTGCGCGATCATGGCATTGTCGATGCTTTGGTGGGCATCGATGGCGAAATGCGCGCAACCGGCCTGCGCCCCGACGGCACCCCTTGGACCATCGCCGTCGAAGCGCCTGACCGGCACCGGCGCGCCCCCCATTCCATTTTGGCGCTTGAGGATGCGGCGGTCGCAACCTCGGGCGATTACCGGCATTGGGTGACCGTGAATGGCCGCCCCCTGTCGCATACGATGGACCCGGCCCGTGGGGCGCCGCTTCGGTCGTCGCCCGCGTCGGTCACAGTGATCGCACCGACCTGCGCGATGGCGGATGCTTGGGCCACCGCGCTGATGGTTCTGGGCGAAAAGGCCGGTGCCCGCCTTGCGCGGCAACAAGGTCTCGACACCCTGTTTCTGACCCGCGATGATGCGGGTGGCGTGCAAAGCCTTGCCGTTGGACGCCTTTTTTCGGAACAGACCGCGGCCCCGGCCCCGGTCGCAGGAGACTGACCCCGTGGATCACGCGCAGACTGACCGGCTCAAGACGCTTCTTTTGGTCCTCGCGCTGGTGGGGCTGGTGGGGGGGCTCGCGCTGAATTTCGGCGGAAAGGCCGATCTGGCGCATCAGGTCTGGTTTGCGGGCGTCGTGCCCGTTCTGGCGGCCTTGGTGGTGGAAATCCTGCGCAGTCTGGCACGGGGCGAGGTCGGGCTTGATATCGTGGCCGCGCTGTCGATGTCGGCCGCCTTGGTCTTTGGCGACACGCTGGCCGCCGCCGTGGTTGCCCTGATGTATTCCGGGGGCACGTTTCTGGAAAGCTTTGCCGAAGGCCGGGCGCGGCGCGAAATTCGCG